>NZ_KE384613.1:40192-61207 GCF_000426905.1 Dolichospermum circinale AWQC131C | reverse complement strand
TGGTAAATTTGGCTTTTCTGTACAAAAGCAAATTTGGCTGGAGTTGGGAGGCAAGTTAGATGGTGAACCTGACTATATAACCGACTATGATACTTATGTAAAGTTAAGTGAGCGCGTTGGTTGGAGAAAAAATGATGCTTGGCTCAGTTACGATAGTTACACTTTTAGTACAAATGCACTACCTGGACACCTGCCCGGTTTTGGGGAAGTGGTGGTGGGGGTTGTGGTAGTGAGTGAAGTGTATTACTCTTTTCTCTTCTCTAGACTATAACCCATAAGCGTTATACAAGATTATAAGTATTTCTTATCAAAAGATAAACAACCTATTTATTAGGCTTTGGCGATTTCATTGTTAGGCAGTTTGTAGTATACCTGTAGTAAATTTGTAGTTTGGGGTTGAGGTACAAAACCCAACATAAACGTCGGGTTGCGCTGTTGCTTAACCCGACCTACAAAAAATAGTCTGTAGGTTGGGTTGAGGTACGAAACCCAACATGAACGTCGGGTTACGCTGTCCCTTAACCCGACCTACAAAAAATAGTCTGTAGGTTGGGTTGAAGCATGAAACCCAACATGAGCGTCGGGTTGCGCTGTCGCTTAACCCGACCTACAAAAAATAGTCTGTAGGTTGGGTATGACTCTTGTTAAAGCAAATCAAAGACACTACCAGAAAGGAGACATTACCCGTCGGGGTATGGCCTTAGCTCTTGACTTTTTGATTGTATGGTTTCTCAGTTCTATCGTCAGAAATAATCAAATCGGTGTACAATTTGCCCAAATCTTTGTTTTTATTTTTGCTTGGCTAATTTTTCGCGTTGTCATAGTTTACAATAATCAGGGACAAAGTTTAGGACGTTGGGCATTTGATTTAAAACTGCTAGAAGTCGTAAATGGGGAAATAGTGAATAGAATCCCCCAATTTCAGACGTTATTGCTGCGAGAAGGGATTATTTGCTTTTCTAGCTTATTATTATCCATTTTCTTGGCTAATATCATCCTCAATCCCGCTGCTATTGTGTTATTGCTTCCCCTAATCATTGACGGCGGCGCTGCTTTATCTGATACTCAAATGCGTCAGTCCTTCCATGACCGCTTTTTTCGGACTATCATAGTTTCCTCCCAACGTGGTTATTCTTTAGATCTAAAAATTAAAAGACTGGTTGAAAAATTTCAGCGAAATGTGAGATAATGGCAATTTGTGTTAATTATCTCCAGGCTTTACAGTTTGTAAGTTTATGGCTAAGAGTAAAGGTGCGCGTATAATAGTGACACTAGAATGCACCGAGTGTCGAACAAATCCAGATAAACGTTCCCCTGGCGTATCCCGCTATACCAGCACTAAAAACCGTCGGAACACAACCAACCGTTTAGAACTGAAAAAGTTCTGTACCCACTGCAACAAACACACAGTTCATAAGGAAATTAAGTAAGAATGAGTTACTATCGTCGTCGTCTTTCCCCCATTAAACCAGGGGAAGTCATTGATTATAAGGATGTAGATTTGTTGCGGAAGTTTCTCACCGAACGGGGTAAAATACTACCTCGGAGAATTACTGGGTTGACCTGTCAGCAACAACGGGCGCTGACTCTAGCTATTAAACGGGCCCGGATTGTGGCTTTGTTACCTTTCATTAACGCCGAAGGTTAAAAAGATTTTGGATTTTGGATTTTGGAAGATTATCCAAGAAAAGTGGCGGTTGCATGGATATTGCGCGGTTACTTTCAGTCCAAAATCTAAAATTTAACAATTAATTAAAATTAATGGGATAATGGGCAGAAAAGGATTAGATACTGGCTATTTAATCCTGAATCTCCAGTCTAAAAATCTAAAAATATTAGAGTGCGACAGTTGTGGATAAGGGGACGTTAGTTGAATTTAGGGTTCAAAGCGATCGCCGTCTGGGGGTGGTAGATCGTCCAGATGGGAAAACTCGTTGGTTTGTAGTAGATGAACGTGGTCAATCCCACAGCCTCGCACCGCGTCAATTTACTTACACAGTGAGCGGACAAATGTATAAACCAGGGGAAATTCCTGAGTTTTTAAATCAAGTCCAGCCTTATCTAGATCCGTCGAGTTTGGAAGTAGCATGGGAACTACTCATTGAAGATGGGGAAACTGTCACCCCTGACCAAATGGCGAATCTACTGTTTTCGGAATCAGCCCCTCCCCAGTGTTATGCAGCCCATTGTTTGCTATCAGAGGATAAACTCTATTTTAAGCAAAAAGGGGAGGCTTACGAACCACGTAGCGCAGCCCAGGTAGCAGAACGCAAGCACCAGATCGCTGTAGAATCACAAAAAGCAAAGGGACAGCAGGAATTTTTAGCCCGTGTAGAACAGGCACTTCAGGGCGAAGTGGTAGAATGGCAAAGAATAGATCGCCAGCGTTTAGAAGCATTAGAAAAGTATGCAACTCTGCTGGCAGATGTGATCACGCTGAAGGTAAATTACGACTCTTTAGCCCGTGCTTGTCCGCCTCCAACCTCAGTATTAGAAACTATGAATATGCTGGGACGTTCTGCTACGCCCCAAGGTGCTTTTCAACTGTTGATAGATTTGGGTTGGTGGGGTCCCCATGAGAACCTGTTCCTACGCCGTTCATCAATTTCTGTTCAATTTCCGCATAAGGTATTAGAAGTGGCGCAAGAACGTTTGGATTTCCCTAGCACAGATTTAGACACAAACCGTCTCGATCTGACTCATCTCAAGGTATACACCATTGATGACGAAAGCACTACGGAAATAGACGATGGTTTGAGTTGGGAGGTATTACCAGATGGAAGAGAACGGTTGTGGGTACATATAGCCGATCCTACCAGGTTGTTAGTGCCAGATGATGAATTAGATTTGGAAGCAAGAAAACGGGGGAGTACGGTTTATTTACCTACGGGGATGATTCCCATGTTTCCAGAGGTGTTAGCTACAGGTCCCATGAGTTTGGTACAGGGGAAAGTCTGTTGCGCTCTCAGCTTTGGGGTGATTTTAGATCAAGTTGGGTCTGTAGAAGATTATTGTATACATACTGGTTTAATTAAGCCTACCTATCGTCTCACCTATGAAGATGTAGATGAGATGTTGCAATTGGGAGTACAAGCAGAACCAGAAATTGAAGCGATCGCTAATTGGGCAAAAATACGCAAAAATTGGCGTTATGGTCAAGGGGCTATTAGTATCAATATGCCAGAAGCGATGATCAAAGTCAAGGACGATGATATAAATATTGATATATTAGATGATTCCTTGTCCAGGCAACTAGTAGCAGAAATGATGATTCTGGCTGGAGAAGTAGCAGCCCGTTATGGTCAAACCCATAATATCCCTCTCCCTTTTCGCGGTCAACCCCAACCGGAATTACCTCCAGAGGAGGAATTACTGCAATTACCAGCGGGCTTTGTCCGTTCCTGTGCTATGCGTCGCTGTATGCCTAAGAGCGAAATGAGTATTACACCTGTGCGTCATGCGGGCTTAGGTTTAGATACTTATACACAAGCTACTTCTCCTATTCGCCGTTATAGCGACTTACTGACTCATTTCCAATTGAAAGCACATTTACGCGGTGAAGGTTTACCATTCTCTGCGGAACAACTCAAAGAAGTGATGATGACAGTCAGCAGCGCCACCCAAGAAGCAACGATGGTAGAACGACAAACTAATAGATATTATGCTTTAGAATATTTACGTCGTCATCCTGAAGAAGTTTGGCAGGTGACAGTATTGATGTGGTTGCGTGAAGATAGTAATTTAGCACTAATTTTATTAGAAGATCTAGGTTTACAATTGCCTATGTCCTTCCGGCGTTCTGTCAGTTTGGGAGAGAATTTATTAGTAAAAGTTAGTTTGGCTGACCCGCAAAAAGATTTGATTCATTTCCAGGAGATTATGTATCAAGAAGCCCAATCAATTATAAATTAATTAGCGATTGACCTAAAGTCCACCCAGGTGGACTTTGTTTTTGTAGTAGCGAATTAAGTAGGTTAACATAATAAAACCAAACTTTATCAAGAAACGTAAAATCGCTGAAAACTTCTTTACTCTTGCCTCTTTACTCTTGCCTTAAATGCAAAATCCATGGACAGACGATCTTTTTTATTAGGTACAACTACTTTAGCACTTTCGCAAATCATAATTGGGTGCGAGACAAAGCAAGCACCTCTGAATGTACAGCTATTAAAAAACTCCATTCCCGGTCAGGTAGTTAATCAGTTTCGCAAGACCGTAGAGTCAGGGGGAAAATTGAAATTTACCCCAATTGATCAGATTGAGGAATTATTTAAATTATTACAAACTTGGCAAAAACCACCAACTAATAAAAATCAAAAATCATTGCCAGCAAATCTGGTAACATTGGGAGATTATTGGTTACCAGCAGCAATTAATCAGAAATTGATTGAACCCTTATCAACAGGAAAGATCGAAAATTTAGCTAAACTAGATGAAAAATGGCAACAATTAGTTAAGCATGATCAGGAAGGGAAAATTTGGGGTATTCCTTACCGCTGGGGAAATACAGTCATTGTTTATAATCAAGAAAAATTTGAAAAGTTAGGATGGAAACCGAGAGATTGGAGTGATTTATGGCGTAGTGAATTAGAAAATCGGATATCTTTACTTAATCATCCGCGAGAAGTAATTGGTTTAGTGTTGAAGAAATTAGGAAAATCTTATAATACCGAAAATATTAATCAAATCTCCTCCTTAGAATCAGAATTACAAGCATTAAATAAACAAGTTAAATTTTATGATTCTACAAACTATTTAGAACCATTAATTATTGGGGATACTTGGTTAGCAGTAGGATGGTCAAATGATATCATCCCCATGATCAGTCGTTATCAAAAATTTACCGCAGTTGTTCCCCAGTCAGGAACAGCAATTTGGGCAGATTTATGGGTAAGTCCTACAGGAGTTAGTAATGATACTCTAGCATATAAATGGCTAGATTTTTGTTTGCAACCGAATACATCTAAGCAAATTGCTTTACTAACTAAAAGCAATTCTCCCGTTGACAATAATATTCCCATCAGAGACATCCAGAAGCCCCTACAGAACTTGTTATTGAATAATTCAGAAGTTTTTGCCAAAAGTGAATTTTTACTTCCCTTGCGTCCTGAAGTAACACAAAAGTATGAAGATTTATTTATGAAGATGAAAAAATCGTAATTTTAGAAAGAGGGACGCAAACCAAATTTGCTTTGATTATTCATCTGAATACTACAGGAAACGGGAGTTTGAGTAAAATTACAGGTATAAGCTGCTAAAAATTCTTTTTGATAGTCAAAAACTCGAATATTGTAACCAGACTTACTAGTTAAACCCCCCAAACGATTGACAAAAACATACTGTTCTAAATAATCTAATAAAATCCAAACTGGCTGATTAACAATTACATCTACTCGTGGGGGTTCAGATTGAGAAGCAGGGTAAACTATCCAATTATCCAAAAGTTTGTTTTCCGAGTTTTTCTGAAACCACCATAAACTAGGAATTGTCAATTCTTGGGGATGAATAGTTTTAGACGTGATGATATTATCTTTTGGTTGGGTGAGTAAATCCAATTCTAAAGGTGCTTGAGAAGGTAAAGGGATATTTTGGGATTTTGATGGAAGAATAGGGAAAAAGCAAGAAGTAGTAAAAGTGAGAATTGCTAATAATAGCTGGGGTTTTTTGTGGGTAAATAAATTATCTTTATTCATATATTTTCTGTTGGTGTTGAGAGTAAGTAATCTTTGAAAGACAGAATTTGCTAATTTTACACAATGTTGAATTGAAAAATTAAGCTGCTGATTTTTGTTTATTTTAGGACTTACGCACAAGTTGCTAAAAACGAACCACGCCAGAACACAGAGAACACAAAGGAATGAGAGTTTGAGAGGGTTTTTATATTTAACGTTTGTGGTTTATTACCACTTAAGAGTTCTCTAAAAATAAAAAACTTTGTACCTCACGAGTATGGGAACTACTATCAATTTCGGGAATGTTTACTTGTGTTCTTTCTGCTATTTTATAGGCTAATTTTTTAAAATCATCATAAACATTTCTGACTACTTTAGTATGAGCGCCAATGGCACCATCAGCAGGTTTTAAGTAAAACATAGGTTTATGAGCTTCCTGAGCCATTGGCATCAAACTTTGGTAGTTTTTAAGTAAGGCTAAACAATTGGGATCATTTTCGATAGAAATTAGATTTTCACCGGGCTGATCTAAAACATCTTCTCTGTAAACTGTGGGAATACGAGCAATCCAACGTTCATAAGCTTTGACTGGACGATCTAATCTAACTGAATGTTGTAAAACAATGTAGCCAACAGATTGCATTGTTCCTTGGGGAAGTTGTAAATCTTTTGCTAAACTTTTTTTCCCTGAAGAATTTGTTTTAGATAATCTTTCTTCCCAATCTGTACGCCAAGTTCTTAATGTAGGTCCAAGGTTACGCAGTCCTTGGAGAGAAAATAAATCTGGTGCTAGGGGAACAACAATATAATCAGCAGCAATTAAGGCTGCACGATTTATTGCTCCTAAATTTGGTCCCAAATCCATCAATATTACATTTGCTTGGTGTTTAACGGCTGTTAGTTGTAAAATTCTCCAAAAAGCAGAAATTACCCGGAAAGCTCTTTCTTGTCCACCTCCACCAAGACAATTAGGCCACTGTGCTGAAAGCTCATCTTCAAAACCAGCAAGTGCTAAATCTCCAACTAAAAGAGCTAAGTTTTCATATTCTTGGATATATTCTAAATGTGGATTATCAATATCACCAGTACCTTTTAATAAAGGTTGCACACAATCAAAAACAGTTGTTGGTTCACTATTTCCTAACCAAATTTGTTCCAAGCGTTCCTCATCTAAAAAAGCGGTAGTAAGGTTAGCTTGGGGATCTAAATCAGCAGCAACTACTCGCAGTCCTAAATCTTGATACATCCATGCTAAATGATAGACTAAGGAAGTTTTACCGACTCCTCCCTTATTATTAAAGAAAGCAATAATCTTTGCACTCATAATTTTTTCTTCAGTGTTACCAAAACATGGGCATCTTCTACAGTAAATTTCAGAGGTGGATTACCATTTTTTAGAAGTTGCTGACGAGCAAGTTCAATTCCTAAACCAAATCGCTGCACATAACCAAGATTTTTCATGGCTTCAGCTAGGTGGGGATTACGATAATCAGTTATCCCTGGTTGACCAAAGTTTTGCCGATTTACTTGACCAAAGGGACCTCCAGGATTTTGAATTTCAATGCGGTCATTAAACCAGGTAATTCTGACTGGTGCATTTGTCCCTTCATAGGTACGGTGCATGACTGCATTTCTTCCTAATTGTTGTAAGGCAACTATGGGATAATCAGGTTGTTGTAATTCAATTGGTTGGGCTGTAATGTCAGTAGCAACAGATATATTAACTTGAAAAATTTCGTCTAGCATTCGCAACAAATCTGGCAGCGCACCACCAATTTCTTTTTGGTCTTTAATTGGTTCTGTTAATTCAGTGCCATCAATGCGGAGAAATTGAATATAGGCACAGGGAATGAATTGTCTAGGGTCATTCCCAATAACTAATACACCCAAAATAGTTGGTTTAGCTAAAGCATCAATTGTGGCAAACCGCATTGATTTGAGTTGTTGTTCAACTGAACGTTGATTTTCTTGCAAAACATCATTTGCTAAAGATGAGGGTAAATAAACTCGACGAAAAATTTCTAAATCAAGATCATCTAAACTAGCTGATGTTAAAGCACGTAAATCAAAAGGTAAGTCTTTTGAACGTCTTTTTTCAGCTAAACGACGTTCTTCTTCTGCTGTTGCAGTAGCTCTGCGGGGACCTACTCTAATCCAAACTCGTCCCTTAAAACGTAAAGGTGGAGCATCTGATGGTTCGACAATTACAACTGCTAATTCACAACCATTAATATTGCGTTTTTGAACAATCATGGTTGGAAAAGGTAAGATGTTGCCATCATCTCGCATACCTGAAAGTGTCAGCAGAAGTTTATCATCTATGGTCAGGTTCGCACAAGTTCCATTATCATTAACACCAATAAATAAAACTCCTGGTTTTTGATGGTTGGGTAAATCATTAGCAAATGCACAAATGGCTTCACAAAGTTTACCTCTATCGGATATTGAAGCCTTACGTTCCACTCGGTCTGATTCCATATCGTTGAGGAGAATTTCTAACTCCTGGTCATTCATTCATTTTCTCCTCATTCACAAATTGTCACTTTTTTATACTGCATTAATATGATAACCTCCTTTCTTCGCGCCTCTGGGTGAGAAAAAAATTACTCCATTGCTGGATATTGAGCTAACACCTGCCGTAAATATTCCCCAGTATAAGAACGGGAATTTTGCGCCACATCTTCGGGCGTTCCCGCAGCAATTATTTCTCCTCCTTTATCCCCTCCTTCTGGTCCTAAATCTATGACCCAATCTGAACAACGAATCACATCTAAATTATGTTCAATGACTAAAATTGAATTTCCTTTATCTACTAGTCTTTGTAAAACGTCTAACAATTTGTGAACATCATAAAAGGATAAGCCTGTGGTTGGTTCATCTATTAAATATAAGGTTTTTCCGGTCGCGCGTCGAGATAGTTCTGTCGCTAATTTCACCCGCTGCGCTTCTCCACCAGATAAGGTTGTGGCTGGTTGTCCTAATTGGACATAACCTAAACCAACATCTACTAATGTTTGTAATCTCGTTACGGCTTTGGGAATGTTTTGACAAAAATCTAATGCTTCTTCAACGGTCATCTTCAAAACATCAGAAATTGATTTATCTTTATATTTAACTTGCAGGGTTTCTCGGTTATATCTCGCACCTTTGCAAATTTCACATTGTACATAAACGTCAGGTAAAAAGTTCATTTCAATGACATTTACACCCTGTCCACTACAAGCTTCACAACGTCCACCTTTGACATTAAAGGAAAATTGTCCAGCTTTATAACCTCTGGTTTTCGCTTCTACAGTTTGGGAAAAAACATCACGAATAATATCGAAAACTCCGGTATAGGTTGCGGGGTTAGAACGGGGAGTTCTCCCTATGGGTGATTGGTCAATGACAATGGCTTTATCAACACAGTTTAAACCTTTGATCTCGTCTATATCTTTAGGTGCGGGGGATTTTTTGAGTAAATGATGTTGTAATGCTGGATAAAGTAATTCATTAATTAAGGTAGATTTTCCTGAACCAGAAACACCGGTAACAGAAACTAGTTTTCCCAAGGGAATTTCTACATCTACATTTTGTAAGTTATTGCGACGCGCATTTTTAATAGTTAAGGCTCGGCCATTTCCTTCTCTTCTTTTGGCGGGAGTATTTATGACTCTTTTTCCTGATAAATAAGCCCCAGTTAAGGATTTTTCTGCATTGAGTAAATTCTCTAAATTTCCTTGAGAAATAATGTGTCCTCCATGAATTCCCGCCCCAGGACCAATATCAACTATATAATCAGCCGCGCGGATAGTTTCTTCGTCATGTTCGACAACTATTAAGGTATTTCCTAAGTCCCGTAATTTGGTTAAGGTTTTTAGTAATCTGGCGTTATCTCTTTGATGTAAACCGATACTTGGTTCATCTAAAACGTATAAAACTCCTGTTAGTCCTGAACCAATTTGTGTCGCTAAACGAATGCGTTGAGCTTCTCCACCTGATAATGTCATGGCGGGACGATCTAAGGTGAGGTAATCTAAGCCAACATCTAATAAAAATTGTAATCTAGCTTTGATTTCTCTCAGAACTAAATCAGCTATTTGACTTTGGCGATCGCTCAATTTTAATTTTTCTATTCTTTCTCGACATTCCCGAATGGAAACGGTAGTAAAATCTAAAATTCCATATTGTCCCAATTTCACAGCTAAGGCTTCGGGTTTTAATCTTTTCCCTCCACAAACTTCACAAGGTTGATCAATTAAATATTCTTCTAATTTCTGTTTAATTAACTCTGTTCCCCCTTCATATTGTCTTTGTAAAATGGGAATTACACCTTTAAAAATTTGCTTTTTCTCCGTTGGATTTTTCGGTTCTTCTTCTCCATACAAGACAATTTTTTGCTGTTCTACTGTCAATTTCCCCCATTGAGTTTGTAACTCAAAGCCATAATTCAACCCCACAGCATACAATAATTCTAAATAATAGGAATTTTCCTTTTCTGACCAAGGAGCGATCGCCGCATACATAGGCGAATTTTCATTAGGTACAACCAACTCCGGGGAAAATCTTCTTAAAGTCCCAATCCCATGACAATGGGGACAAGCGCCATAGGGTGAATTAAAAGAAAACAACCGTGGGGATAACTCTTCCATTACCGCACCATGTTCGGGACAAGCAAAGTTTTCTGAAAATACCATTTCTTCTTCTTTGTCCGTTGTCAGTTGTCCATTGTCAGTTGTTTCTTCATTGCTATTGACCACTGACGACTGACTAATGACAATTTTAGCAATTCCGTTAGATTGCTTGAGACAAGTGGCTAGAGAATCTACCAACCGCTCTTGAATACCATCTTTTTTAACTAATCTGTCAATAACCAGTTCTATAGTATGTGTACTATTTTTATCTAACTCGATCAAATCAGATAACTCTCGCACCTCCCCGTTTATCCGCAAACGAGCGAAACCTTGGGAAGCTAAACCAGAAATTAATTTGCGGTGAGTTCCTTTTTTTCCGCGGACTACAGGGGCTAAAATTTGGAAGCGGGTGCGGTCGGGAAGTTCCATAATGCGATCGCACATCTGGTCAATGGTTTGAGGCGCAATAGAGTGATCACAAAGGGGACAATGAGGTTCACCCGCTCGACCATATAACAATCGCAAATAATCATAAATTTCCGTTACTGTTCCCACTGTGGAACGGGGATTATGGGAAGTTGATTTTTGGTCAATGGAAATTGCGGGACTTAAACCCTCAATTGCTTCTACATCAGGTTTATCCAATTGTCCCAAAAATTGGCGAGCATAGGCGCTTAGGGATTCCACATAACGACGTTGACCCTCCGCAAAGATGGTATCAAAGGCCAAGGAGGATTTACCCGAACCAGAAACCCCAGTAAAAACAATCAAACGATCACGGGGTAATTCCAAATCAATATTTTTCAGATTATGCTGTCTAGCACCCCGAATGCGGATAGTATTTTGGCTATGATCAGGGGATGGAAGCAGATCATTTAAAAAAGCGGCTAGATTTTCTGACATATTGACAGGCTAGGGAAAGTTACACATTGAAACAATCCTTAATAATACTATCTTTCCCTGGTTTATGGTAAAATCTAATTTTGGTTTCCTTTTACCTATTACCAATTATCTGTCCCAACCAACTAATGATTTCACCATTAACCACATCGGGAACTTCATCATGGGGACAATGGCCAGCACCAGGAACCGGGACAATTTTCACATCTTTACCATCTTTTTGTGCTAGTCTATAAACATCCGCTCCTGTAATTGGTGTCCAAGGATCTTCCTCACCCCAAATTACTAATAAAGGCCATTCTAACTTAGGTAATAACGAACTAGGACTAGGTCCAGGGGGTGCGGTGAGAATCGCCGCAAAAACAGCTTGCGCTCCTGGGTCACAAGATGGTATATAGAGTAAATCTACAAGTTCATCGGTTACAGCGTTGCGATCGCGGTACACTTGATATAATGTCCGTCTAATTTGTGATTTTTGGCGAATACGGTTAAAAACAAATTTACCCGTCACTGGGTTAGCTACTAACTTGTTAAAAGTCGCCATAAAAACCCGCAGCAGTGGGTTTAATTCCTGGGGACGGTGACTTAAACCACCAGCGGAGTTAATTAACACGCCTCCCGCCGCAATTTCAGGGTATTCTGTTAAAATAATTAAACTTAAAAGTGCGCCAATGGAATTACCAATAAATATCGCCGGTGTCTGAATATGTTTATTGTGAAAATCTTTTAATAATTCTGCCCACAATTCCATGGTATAATCTACCTTGGCTTTATCAGAACCCCCAAACCCCAACAAATCTAAAGCAAACACCTGATAACCAGCCGCAGCCAGAACCGGGATATTTTTCCGCCAATGGCCAATGGAAGCACCAAAACCATGAATAAGTACCAATGGTTGGCCTGTACCCATAACTGTATATTGAACTTTATAATTTCGCCAAGTCCAAACTTGTTTTTCTAATGTCTGTAAATGTTGGGTTGTAATTGTCATTTGTCAAAATTTTAGTGTAAATTTCTGGTTTAATTTATTATCTATGATGATCAATTGTCAATTATCATTGGATAATTGTAGCTTGGGTAAAGCAACAGCGAAACCCAACAAGGTCGTGAAGATGTTGATATTGAGTTTTGTTCCTCAAACAAACCTAGACAATTTAATGTTTGTGCCTTAAACTTGACAGTGTTTACTTGTAATTACCAATTATCATTAGTTTACTTGCCAGGTGTGAGCTAAAATATCATGAATCCCATTAAATTAACTTATTGCTGTAAACTAGTTATTACAACTGTTTCTATTGTCGCATTATCGCCAATATCTTCCGCATTAGCATTATCAAAACTGTCCTATTTAGATACACCAAATTTCAGTCAGTTTTCACAAAAGCAAGTTTTAGCAGATAAATCTGACGGTAAAGCAGTCGGAGTTGCTGTTGCTAACAGTTCTTCTCCAGAGAGAAAACCAGCATTCACACTTTATATCTGGCAACCAGGTGGTACAATCTCAGAGGTAACAGCCCGTATTTCCATCAAAAGTAAATATGGTGACAAATATCGCCAAGAGAGATTTTTAGGCGATTATAGATATAGAATGAAGCAAAAGGCTAATTTTGTCAAGGGGTTTAAATCAGGGGATATTATAGTCGTTCGTTTATATGATACCACAAATCGCTTGATTGGTTACAGTGAATTTGCCATTTTACCAGAAAATACTGCGGTCAACCTCGTTTTATCAGCTAACCCCATAGTAGATCAAGTAGTTCGTACTTTTTATGGCACTGATGCTAACAATGATAGCATTGTTGATGATGATAGTACCAAATACGACTATTTCATCCAACTTAATAACCAAAAAGTTACTTTTCTGAGTAGTTCGGAAAATATAAGTATTACTCAATATCAAGCAGCGGGGTTTTCTCAAATTCCTACAGCTAGTGCTTATCCTATATCCCTGAGTGATGTTGTTGGTAAATCTATCAACATCTTTGATTCTAACTTAGCACAAGCCTTAACAGTCCCTCCGGGGAAGATAACACAGTTAATTCCAATTCAGGAAAATTCCAGTTTTGAACTGGGAGAACTGTTAAGTAAATATCGGCAAATAGGTGTAGCAAAAAATATTAAAGTTTCATTTTCTGATATTTCCAAGGACTATTGGGCTAAAGAATATATTAGCGAATTGGCCGCAATGGAAATAATTGGTGGCTTTCCTGATGGTTCTTTTCGTCCTAACGCAGCGGTAACTCGTGGAGAATTAGCTGTTTTGTTGCAAAAAGTGTTTATGAAAAGTAAAATCCGTAAAGCGGTAGCTTTTAAAGATATTCCGCCGCGACATTGGGCTTATAATGCGATTCGAGAGAGTTATGAAATGGGCTTTTTTAACACATTGGGTAGTAAAAAATTCAACCCTACTCAAAAGCTGACTCGTTTAGATATTTTAATCACCTTAGCCAAAGGACTGAATTATCAATTTACTGGTTCTCCAGAAAATATTCTTTCAGTTTATAGTGATGCCTCTACCCTGAAAGGGGAACACCGTAATTTTATCGCTAGTTTAACACAAAATGGTGTAATTGTCAACTATCCAAATATAAGATTGTTGAATACTAAAAAAATTGCCACTAGGGCAGATGTATGTGCATTACTATATAGAGCAATGGTTGTTAATGGTGAAGTAGTAGATTTTCCCTCCAAATACAATGTGAAAATCACAAGATAAGTAGGTTGGCGTTAAAAATTGTCGTTATGACAAGGGAACAGGGAACAGGGAACATTACTTTTTGTTACTTATGTCGTTTTTTTCCGTTCACCTACTTAGAATGTGAGAAAATAGGGGAAACAATGGGTTTTTGATGATATTTTTGTTTCGCGCAAAGGAAGAAATAGAATGTTTCTTCCTTATTGTATTGTATCAACCAGTATTTCTCATTCCTGCTGCAATACCGTTAATGGTTAATAATGCACCTCTGAGTAATTCTCCTTTGCTGTAACGAGAGTGAATTACACCAGTTGTAGGTGCATTTTTCGACTGACGTAGGCGTTTTAGGAGGGAAACTTGGATAAATCCTAAAGGGACAATTGTACCATTTCTTAATTGTACAGAACGTTGTAAAATTGGATCACCATCTAAGAGTTTTTCGTGTCCGGTGATTTTTAAAACTAAATCTCTAGTCAGGAAAAATTCCCGAGAAATTTGTTCAAAAACATTCTCAAATCTAGTTTTATCTTCAGGGTTAGATAATTCATTGACATAATGACGTGCCATTTCCATGTCCACTTTTGCTAAAGTCATTTCTGCTTTGGAAATCACCATTTTAAAGAATGGCCACTTGAGGTAAAAATAGCGCAGTAATTTCAAATGTTGTTCTGGTTCTTCGTCCAGAAATTTTTGTAAAGCTGTACCAATTCCATACCAAGAAGGTAATAAGAAGCGGGTTTGTGTCCAACTAAATACCCATGGGATAGCTCGTAAACTGCTTAAATCTTTTTTACCAGATGGACGACGGGCCGGACGAGAACTAATTTGTAATTGGCTGATTTCTTCTATGGGTGTAACCTGGTGAAAGAAATCAATAAAATCAGGTTGCTCATAAATTAGGTTACGATAGTGCTGACGAGAAGCATGAGCTAATTCTTCCATGATCTCATTCCAAGGTTCAATATCATCAAACCCTGTCCCCAATAAACTCGCTTGAATTACTGCTGTGGTGATAGTCTCTAAGTGATATAAGGCTAAATCTAATAAGGAGTATTTAGAAGCTAATACTTCCCCTTGTTCGGTGATTTTGATTCGGCCGCTAATACTGTTACCCGGTTGGGCTAAAATTGCTTCATAAGCAGGACCGCCACCGCGACCTACAGACCCCCCGCGTCCGTGGAAAATCCGCAGATTTACACGATAACTTTCAGCAATTTTCTGGAGTGATTTTTGGGCTTTATGAATTTCCCAGTTACTACTTAAAAAACCAGAGTCTTTATTACTATCAGAATACCCTAGCATTACCTCCTGTAAGTTAGGACTGAGTGTAGCAATAGATGGATTTGTTTGTGCTTCTGTATTGTTAATTGCAGCGTAGCCTCCAGCCAGCATAGCACGATACAAAGGCAGTTCAAACAGTTGTCGCATTACACGTCTGGAACGTTGTAAATCTTCTACGGTTTCAAATAGAGGCACAACGCGAATTGTCCCCACCGCAAGTACAGGGTCAAATAAGGTTGATTCTTTGGCTAATAGTAAAACTTCTAGTACGTCGCTGACTTCACGGCACATACTAATAATATAAGTTTGACAGATATTGATACCAAATTCCTGTTGCAGCGATCGCAAAATGCGGAAGGTTTGAATAACATCATTGGTTTTTTCGGAAAATGGTAATTCAGCGGGAATCAATGGTCTACGAGTTTGCAATTCTGCGGTTAACCAAGCTATTCTCTGTTCTTCGGATAATTCATGGTAAGATTGCGGTAAAAGCTGCAAATATTCCAGAATTTCATTAATTGCGTCAGCATGACGAGAAGATTCTTGACGAATATCTAATTGTGTGAGATTAAAGTCAAATATTTCTACTTGACAAATCAGATTTTCTAACTCTCGACAACTTAAACCTGTTTCCCGCAAGTTGCGTTGAATTAATAACAATTCCGCTAAAAATTCTGTACCGGACCGGTACATAGGTGCATCTTCATTTTGCGGCGTTTCTCGATTATATAAGGCTAGATTTCGATCTCGTGTATTTTCTAGTCTTTTCAGTATATAAGATAACTTTAAACGATAAGGCTCTTGACGAAACCTTAAAGCTAAAGAGTCATAAACGCTACTTAACTGTGATTGATCTAACTCCAGAGATTCCAGTAAATCTGGCAATACATCACTCCACTGCATAGACACGCTCAGTAATGTTACCAACTCTTTCACAGATTTAATATACCGCTCTAAAACCATTTTCCGTTGATAACAGGCGGTTTTCCATGTTACTTCTGGTGTCACAGAGGGATTACCATCTCGGTCTGAACCTACCCAAGAACCAAAGGAGCAGAAATTTGTCCCTGGTGGTTGTAACCAGGGAAAAGTTTCCTCTAGGGAGTATTTAAAGCGTTTATATAATTGTGTAATCCCATCAAATAAAACCTCTTGAAAGTAGTGAAGGGCATAGTCTACTTCATCTAAAACCGTCGGTTTGAACTGATGCAACTCATCCGTACGCCACCAGAGACGAATTTCTTCCAGTAACCTCTCTTTGATTTCTGCTGTTTCCCAAGGATAACTACCAGCATGACTTATGCTATCATCCATTTTTTGTAGAAGATGTACCACCTGACGCTGTTTATCTCGGATAGTATGACGGACAATTTCTGTCGGGTGTGCGGTGAAAACCAAGCGGATATCCAGTTGAGAAATGAGACGTTGAATTTGTTGTGGGGGAACATTCAACTGAAATAATAGGGGAAATAAAGCCGCAAAACTGCCTTTTTGCTGAGTTTCCGGTGTCATTAAATCGCTACCTACTTCTTTCGTAATCAGTACATCTTCCTCCCGTTGGTTAGTAGTATAAATGATACTGGGAAAAAGTTTTTGTTCAGGTTGAATTGCATAGCGGGTTAATTGCTGTTTTTGCTCGTATTCCTGCTCAATAATATTAATTAGCTGAAAATAGAGCGCAAAAGCACGGGCAGCGCGAATAGCCTCATTGATATTCAATTGTTCAATCAATTCTACAGCTGAGGCGGCTTGGTGATGTGTGGCTTGTCCTTCCGGGGAACAGAGATTCCGCAGTTGACGTAATAAATCTACCATTTCCTGACCACATTCTTGCCGGAGAACCGTTTCCCACAATTCCTCTACTACTTGTAGACGGTGACGTAAGAATAATTCCGAGTGTAGCACCGGAGAATCAATATTTTCAGCTTTCATACTTTTGATCATACTCATAAGATACTCAAAATGTCTAATCTACCTTGTTTTGAGTATCCAATATTAAGCTGTTAGCTTTTTTAGGAACTACTCACAGGTTAATTTTACTTTTAACTGCTTTTCGTTTATTTTCAATCGGAAGAGGTAATTTGAATAAACCACTTCGCTAAATGCCTACTCATCATTTTAAGACAAAGTTCGCCTGCACTCAACAGCAAACAGGAGAAAAGCTATTTTCAGAATATTTACCCTGTTGTCATTGACTCAGGCCATGGGAACTAGAATACAATACAGGGAACAGGGAACAGGGAATAGGGAATAGGGAATAGGGAACTCTTAACAGGGAACTATGAAATTCCCAAATTGAACCTTTAAAACTCTTACCTTTGCGTCTTTGCGCCTTTGCGTGAGACTAAAATTCATACCCTGAGTCAGCAACCCCGTTTTTTTATTCATTCACCGGACACCAACAAAGTTAAATTTTTTACCAGTTTATCATCAGCATAATGAACATATCTACCACATTAACAACCCGCTTAGACTTTTATTATCAAGAAATCAAAACAATTATTTTAGCGCGTCAAAATCCCATGACTGGCTTATTACCTGCGAGTACCGCTGTGACTGCTCATGGTGATTATACAGATGCCTGGGTGCGAGATAATGTGTATAGTATATTAGCCGTTTGGGGTTTAGCTTTAGCATATCGCAAAATTGATAGTGATGGTGGCCGCACTTATGAACTAGAACATAGCGTAGTCAAATTAATGCGAGGCTTGTTATTCGCTATGATGCGACAAGCTCATAAAGTAGAGAAATTTAAATATACACAATCTTTATTAGATGGACTTCACGCTAAATACAATACGTCCACAGGTGATATTGTAGTTGGTGATGATGAATGGGGACATTTACAACTTGACGCTACATCTATCTTCTTGTTAATGTTAGCAGAAATGACCGCCAGTGGCTTATCAATTATTTTTACATTAGATGAAGTTAACTTTGTTCAAAATCTAGTTTATTATATTGGCAGAGCTTACCGGACACCAGATTTTGGAATTTGGGAACGGGGTAATAAAATTAATCATGGTAATGCAGAATTAAACGCCAGTTCTTTAGGAATGGCTAAAGCAGCTTTAGAAGCAGTAAATGGACTCAATTTATTTGGTGTTTATGGTAGTCAAGCCTCAGTAATTCACGTTTTACCAGATGAAATTGCGAGAGCAAGAATCACCTTAGAATCATTATTACCCAGAGAATCAGGTTCTAAAGAAATTGATGGGGCGTTATTAAGCATTATTAGTTATCCCGCTTTTGCTGTCAAAGATGATAAATTACGAGAGCGAACCTTTAAAGAAATTGTGAGTAAATTAGCCGGAAAATATGGCTGTAAACGCTTTTTAAGAGATGGACATCAAACAGTTTTAGAAGACACCGAACGTTTACATTATGAACCTGGTGAATTGAAAGAATTTGAACATATTGAATGTGAGTGGCCATTATTTTTCACTTATTTAGTTCTGGATGGTTTATTTCGCGGTGAACAAACACAAGTTGAGAAATATCAACAACTTTTAAAATCACTATTGGTAGAACAAAATGGATTACAGCTATTACCAGAACTATATTATGTTCCTGAAGAAAATATAGAAGCAGAAAAATTAAATCCCCAAACTCAATTAAGATTACCTAACGAAAATATTCCCTTAGTTTGGGCGCAAAGTTTATATTATTTGGGAGAAATGTTAAGCGAGGGTTTAATTTCCTTAGGAGATATTGATCCTTTAGGTAGACATTTAAGCGTAGGAAAAAGCAGAAGTGCCTTAGTACAAATTGCTTTAATAGCCGAAGATGAAGAATTACAAAATCAGTTAGAAATATATGGAATTGAAACCCAAACACCTAAGCAATTAGCACCAATTCAAGTCAGAAAATCTGAAGAACTTTCGCAAATTTATACCCAAATTGGTAGAAATGATCAATTAGGTTTAACAGGTCGTCCCCTGCGAAGACTGAGAAGTTTAACGACATCAAGATTTTTTAAAATTCAAGATCAAACAGTGGTATTTTTACCATCATTTTTAGATTCTCAGCAATTTTATCTAACTCTTGATTATCACTTTTTAGTAGATCAAATTAGAGGAGAATTAGCTTATATTCAAAAATATTGGAGTGATTTAGGTCGTCCGACTTTGACCTTAATGATTACTCGGACAATGCTAGAAACTGGTGCAGAAGCATTATTAGAATTAATGCAAGAACTCAAAGATGGTATTTGTCATGGAGTGCAGGTAAAATTAGGAAAATTAAATCAATTAATGCTGACAGCCGCAATTCAGAAAATTGATTTCTTGTCAGATATAACATTATCTCAATCATCAGTAATTAATCAAAAAATTCGTTGTAATTATCTGACTTCCCATTTAGAAAAAAGTTGGTCTTTGGGACATACTCAAGAATTTCAAATGGAATGCGAAACCAACTTAAATTTATTATTACAATATTTGCGTTCATCGGAAAATATTTATGAGCAGATTGAATTACTGCAAACATTAAGTCGCTTACAGGGTTTAGAATTTAATACAGGTTATGGAGGTCCAAATCATAAAGTCACTGTAGCTGATTTACTGGATGAAGTTTACAACAAAGCCGGCGATTTAGGGATTTGGGCGGTGGTACGACGGGCTGCGGGTTTACGTCAAATGCTTGATATTGGCTTATCAGACGCGGTAACGAGTATTTTGGTACAAGGAAAGCAAATTGCAGTCGGGAGGGCTTATAGTCAGGCTTCTTTAATGGTTGTTCCCATGTCTGCAAATGAAATTGCTGAGAAAATCAATAACTTCTGTCGTGAAGATATCCGCGACCGGGTTTTAACACAAGAAATTCTCATTTATCTTGGTGTTTTAATCAAATCTGAACCAAAATTATTTCGCGGTTTTATCACATTAAGAGTCGGTTATCTGATTCTTTTAATTACTAGCGAAATAGCTAGAGAATTTAATCTCACCCAAGATGAAGCTTATGAAAAATTAATGGAGTTATCACCTTTTGAAGTGAAAATGCGTTTGCGTCAAGTGTTAACTGGATATAGTGGTGTAAGTAATTTATTGCGTCAACAGGAATCATTGCACGTCAAACAAAAAGAAAGTGATATTGCTTGGGTTGTGTTACCTGTAAATAGTGAAGAAATAGAAGTTCCTCCCCATGGTTGGCGCAGATTTCGTCAAGCAGAAGGCGCATTAAATCGTGTACCCAAGAACTTTTTTAAACAAGTTTGGCTATTAATGCAGCATTGCAAAGGTGTAGTCATTGGTGATAAATTAGAACGCCGGAATCGTTTAGAAAGTGAAATTATGCTTTCAGAAATGACCGCAGGAGAAAGAAATTTTGCTTTATTAGTTGAACATTTACTGAATAAAATTGAAGCCCCTGAATATCGCCAAGTCAATGTAGAAGCCCTGATGGAATTGGCTACAATTGTCGCTAATAACCCAAACTTACAAATTGAAGAATATATCGTTTTAGATGTGTTAATCGGTCACGCAGTGCGGTTAGCGTGGTTAGAAAATCATCCCCATCGTCAAGATAATTATGATGAAGATAAAGCTCGTGCCTGGCCATCATTTTATAATAGTTCTCCTCAAGATTGCGCTAATTATATTTTGAAGGCCTTTAGGTTCTTAACGGAGTTTGTAAAAGATGTTTAAACTCAGATTTTCTGCCTAATGCCTAATATTATGGTAGGCTGTTACCCAGAACAGGTTTGACTATATTATATAACATAATATAACTCAGTGAGAGAAAGGATTTGGTTATGGCACGAGATCAAGCTTATCAGGAAGCAGAGGAACGCATTGAAAAGGCACGGCAAGAGGGAGCAATAGTACTCGATCTCAGCAAGATGAAACTCACTGAG
>NZ_KE384613.1:28548-39694 GCF_000426905.1 Dolichospermum circinale AWQC131C | reverse complement strand
CAACAACCAACTGACAGCCATCCCAGATGCGATCGCTTCCCTGACTCAGTTACAAGAGCTTTACCTCGGCAACAACCCCCTCAATCCTGAACTTTATGCCGCCTACGAACAAGGAACTAAAGCTGTATTGGAATATCTGCGGGCAAAAGCAGAAAAACAAATCATACTCAATGAAGCCAAACTAATCTTGATTGGTGAGGGTGAAGTGGGCAAAAGTTGTCTGTTAGGGGCATTGCGAGGGGATGAATGGGTGGAAGGTCGCCCCACAACTCACGGCATTGAAATTAAACCTGTCATTGTCACAGATCCCGATAGCGGTACAGAAATCACCTTGAATGGTTGGGATTTTGGCGGTCAGAGGGTTTATCGTCCCACCCACCAGTTATTTTTCAGTGCGCCAGCCGTGTATTTAGTGGTCTGGAAACCACGGGAAGGACCCCAGCAAGGTTTTGTCAAAGAATGGATTACCTTGATCAAAAATCGAGCGCCAGATGCCAAAGTGTTAGTAGTTGCCACTCACGGCGGACCAGGACAGCGACAACCAGATATTGACAGACAAGAAATTCTGGATCAATTTGGTCAAGATACAGTTTTGGGTTTCTTCCATGTAGACAGCAAACCCCCAGGAAATACAACAGATTGCCCTGGTTTAGTAGAATTAAAAGCCAAAATTGCTCGTATTGCGGCATCTCTTCCTGAAGTTGGGCGTTCTGTTCCTGCTAAATGGCAACAGGTACGGGAAATCTTGAAAACCAGTGATCAAGCCTATCTCCCCTACAATGAGGTTATTGCCATCTGTGCTGAACAGGGAATTGATCAACAGCAAGCAGATTTATTCCTGGCCATTTCCCATAGATTGGGTCATTTTATCCATTACCATTACGACTCTGTACTCCGCAATATCGTCATCCTCAAACCCGACTGGTTAGCCAAGGCAATCAGTTTTGTATTGGATGATGAAGTGACACGCAAACGCAACGGTTTAGTGGAATTTGAACATCTCAGCCAATTATGGAGTCATCCCCCATTTGAGGGAGAAGAAGGTTATCCGAAAGAACTACATCCGGTATTTTTGGGACTGATGAAACGCTTTGATTTATCCTATGAAGTAGTTTTTAATCCATCTGAACCTAGCAATACGAGCTTGATTGCTCAACTTGTTCCTGATACACGCCCAAACAAATTACCAAATTGGGGAGAACAACCAGAACCCGGAGACAAACAACAAGTACAAATCTGTCGCATTGTGGACAGTCGGGGACAGTTTGCAGTGGCAGAAGGATTGTTTTATCAGTTGATTGTCCGCTTACATAAATATTCACTAGGACGGAATAATTACGAAAACAGCATCCACTGGCAACGGGGCTTAATGCTGGATAATGACTACAACGGTCGCGCATTAGTGGAGTATGTTGGCACTGATGTAAAAATTACAGTGCGGGCGGCTTATCCAGAACGCTTTTTATCCTATCTCACGGAAGAGATTAGATGGCTAGTTGAAGATTTCTGGGAAGGTTTGCGTTGTAACGTTATGGTTGCTTGCGTTGCACCTTGCGGCATGAATCCACCTGGAAAGGGATTATTTGAAGTCCAGAAACTAATTGAAAGCAAAAAAAAGAATCGTCATGAGTTTCCCTGTCCTATTACCGAGTGTGATGAATGGCAAAATATTGATTGTTTGCTAAATAACGCACCCACAACTCCACCTCCATCACAAATATTTGATATTGACCAAGTTCGAGATCTTCTGAAAACTGTTGTAGGAAATGAGTTAAAAAATGAGTTAAAAACTGCTGTAAAAGTCATCCGCGAAGATTTAGTTAGGTGCGATAGTCTAAATGAAAACCGTTTTCGGGAATTGTCTGACGAACAACGTATTGCTCTTAGCAAAATTGATCAGCAGTTTGCAACATTCATGCAAATGCTCACAGATGAAGCTAAAGATGGACCTCGTTTGTTTAGCTTTAAACCCATTGAGCCGAGATTTTTGGATAAACCTAAATGGATAAATGCCAAATTTCAACTTACCCTTTGGTGTGAACACGCCCGTCAACCACTTCCAGCCTTAAATCCTAAAGATCCAAAGAAGGGAGTTTATGAATTAGACTTACCCCGTGAGTGGTTTACCAAAGCAATTCCCTATCTCAAAATTTTAACAGGAACTCTCAGCTTAGTATTACCTGTAGCGGGTTCAGCAACTAAGTTTATGTTAGATGACACAGCCTACAAAGCTATTGAAGAACAACTTGATTTAGGACAAAAAACCATTGAATCTACCTTAAAAGGCGGTGATATGGCTTTAGCTGAAACGTCTGATCAAGCTTCCTTTTCAGAAGGTGATGTAATTCGCGCCCAAGGCTCAATTTTACGGGAATTACACGCCCTATTAAAAGCAAAAGATTCTAGTTTTGGTGGTTTAGAACGAGTGCAAAATAAACGCCGGTAATTTCTCTGGGTTCATCCTCAATTTGTAGATGAATACTAATTTTTGAGATTAATTTTCAAACCCAAAAATTCCTGTATTTATCACGATCAGGAATAGCTATTCCTAGATCGTGCTTCGCGCAATCTGCACATAAATTCGCGGTTGAATACAGATGGAAACCGCGCTTCTACTTCTCAGAAACCTCTAAATTTTGCAACCAACTAACCAAATCATCTAAACTTGCAAAATCTAACAACACCTCAGTTAAATCTTCCAATTGTTCCAGAGATAACTTCTCAATCTGCATTTTTAGCTGACTAGGAACTTCCCCAAATTTTTTAGATAACAACCGCAGGATAAGAGTTACTTCTCCCTCCTGTATACCTTGTTGTATACCTTGTTGCAGACCTTGTTGCAGACCTTGTTGCAGACCTTGTTGTATACCTTGTTGCATACCTATTTCTGTCGCTTCTTCTCTTAGTTCTTGATATAAGCGAGTTTGCTCAAAAGTTATACCTAACATTGCTTCTATCTCCAAACGACTTAAACGAGTAAACCGATAAGACATTATCGTGGTAATTATTTCTAATATGGCACGACTATCCGCTGGTGCTTGTAACTCCTGTTGACAACGGTTGACTAAATATCGCGCTGCTGCTGGCGCTTTCTTTTGGTTGAGAGTTGTTAACACTAACAAACTCACATCAAGGGGTAATTGTTCAAATTCTCCCAACTCATTCAAATATACTCGATGTACTTGTTCCGAACTCAAAAGTGCGCGATAGGGGTGAATATCCCCTTGTTCTATACTCCGATTTGGATAAATTAACACCGCTTGCCAATCTTGAAAACGCTCCCTATTTCTGTAAAAATAGAGAAACAACTCCCCAAATAAACGTTCATACAGTCGCTCATCTCTTTGAAATTGTACCTCACAGAAATAAACAACTCCTGGTGTTTCCGTTTCCGGTGGTAAAAATACCCCATCAATTTCAAACTTTGGTTCTTTTACCGCTACCGAATCAAAGCGATAACTAGCCGCATTTGCTGGAGGATTTGCCAATAACTCAAACAGTAGGGTTGGGTATTTTTGAAATAAATAATAAAAAATAGAGTCACGCCGCATATAAAAGTAGAAATCACCTTTTCATATATATTACCAGGAATAGCGTCGCTATCCATTTTGTGATTTTCATGACGGCGGAGATGGAAATTTTTAACAGATTACAAAAAACCTATATAGGCCAGGGTAGAGCATTCCTAAATCCTGACCTATAGAAACAAACGATTAAACCACTTTGTTAACCATACCTCCAGTCAGTTTGATAACTCTTAGATTAGGAAGTGCAATAGCAAAGCTGACCTAAGGTATGGTATCGCTTTTTTGCATCTAAAATTCCGTTTACATCCCAATACTACTTAACAGAAACAGAATCAACGTCCACAGTCTCCCCAGTAGGAGGCGCATTATTCACTGTATTGCTGGTACTATTCTCTACATTCCCTTTTTTAGCTTTCCAACCATCAATTACTAATCCCGAAACTTCAGTAACAAATAAAGTTAAAAGGAAAACATCATCAATTTGACCAATAATAGGAATAAAATCTGGAGAAATATCCAAAGGACTGATTAAATAGGTAACAGTACCAATAATTACCCACCAACGGTATTTAGGATTACGTAATGTATTCCGATACCATGTATAAAGGGATTGAATTGAGAAGTTCATACTCTTAACCTCCAGTGATTTTTTTATTTTGGCAAATAATCCTCTAAACTCCCGGTGGGAATAACCGCCATATTGTGTATAGAAGATGTTAATCCTTGGTAATTAATTGGCAAATTTTGTGAGTATTGCATTACTCTTGAAAATGAAAATGCTTTGATTACTAGTGATGGAGTGAGGAAACTTAAACAGTGGATATCTCAGATTTGTTGAATAAGAGCGGGACCTCTATAGTTTTTGATTTGTTCAAGAAGGGTGGTCCTTCTATGTGGCCTTTGCTGGTTTTATCAGTGCTGTCACTAAGTGTGATTTTTGAACGTTTTTGGTTCTGGTTACAGATTCTTACCCAGGAAACAGAAATAGTTAATCGTGTTTTGGACGCTGCTGGTGAGAATTGGGAAATAGCTGAAGCAATTGCTGAAAAAGCAAGAAATCAACCTATTGGTAGGTTTTTATATGCACCTTTACGCCTCAAGAAAAACGATCCAGAAACCTTTAGATTGGCTCTAGAATCAACCGCAGCAGACGAAATAGCAGGAATGCGACGGGGGGAAAAACTTTTAGAAGCTGTAATTGCTCTCTCGCCCCTGCTAGGATTGTTAGGTACAGTCTTGGGTTTGATTCATTCCCTGAGTTCAATTCGTATTGGTGATTTAGGTACAGAGTCTGCTGCTGGTGTCACAACTGGGATTGGGGAATCTTTGATTAGTACAGCCGCAGGATTAATAGTAGCAATTACTAGTTTGGTATTCTACCGCCTATTTCAAAGTTTTGTTGTTAACCAAGTTAAGGTTTTCAATAAAGCGGGAAATGAAATGGAATTACTCTACCGTCAGTACCCTCCTGATCCTCATAAAATGAATTTAGGGACAGTCTCAAATGAAAAATCATTTCCCAACAATTCTGTAATTGAGTCAGAGGGTACAATTGATAATTCCCCCTTGAACTCTTTACCAGGAGAAGAAGATGAAAGTTAAGTTAGACACTCCCACTGAAGACGTTCAGATTCAAATTATCCCCTTAATTGATGTTGTTTTTTGTATTCTGACATTCTTTTTATTAGCAGCTTTACAATTTACTCGTCAACAAGCAATCAATGTTGATTTACCTAAAGCTAGTACAGGTACAAGTTCTGCTGCTAATTCCCAAACTAAAAATAACATTTTACCCGTGACAATTGATGCTGAAGGGATGACCTATATAGAAAAAGAACCTGTAAGTCGAGAGGAATTGGAATCGCGTTTAAAGCAATATATCCAAACAAATCCAGAGGGGATTTTAGTATTGAATGCGTCACGTACAGCAACTTATAATGATGTTGTTCAAACATTAGATTTGCTACGGAAGGTGGGAGGAAATCGGGTATCTTTGGGAATTATTCCCGGATCATCTCAACCAGTGACAAATTCACCTAGCTTCCCTGCTATTCCTCTTAACCCAGGAATTAACCCGTCTCAAAACTTTAATTATTTACCACCCGATAACCCAAATCTAGTTCCTGCTCCGGGAAAGGGAATAACTCCTGGTATTTCAATTCCCAGCAACACTTTACCGCAAGCACCTGTAAAACCAGAAAAGAATAATTCTTCTCCTGAGAATTAATACCATTTCACCAAAAATTTTGGATGTTTATATCTCTCCATATTCTTCTCAATTATGAGTTTATGGGGAGATTTTTATTTACATCTCACTGTTCTTTCTGGCTCGTAATTTTCCAACTCGTAGCTAGAATATTTACTTTTAAACAAGCCCGTGACGAGGATTGAACTCGTGACCTCACCCTTACCAAGGGTGTGCTCTACCACTGAGCCACACGGGCGAAACTGAAACCAAGAATTATAGTGCTGTGTGTTTTATCATTACACAGCAATTATAATTCCTAACATCGGTAAGAGGTGGGCCGGGCTGGATTTGAACCAGCGTAGGCGTAAACCAACGGATTTACAGTCCGTCTCCATTAACCACTCGGACACCGACCCGTTTGTGTCCCACGCTTAACTATAATAGCAATAGTTTTTAAGTTTGGCAAGGGGTTAGAGAAAATATTTTTCATAAAACCTCAATCCCTTACCCCAAGCCAGTTTTCCCAGTTGCTCACAAGTACAAGCGGGGTTAAATACCATTTTGACCTGAAAGTTCAGCTTGGGGGGAAAAATTCTAGGCGATAACGATATAATGCCACTGGTCGAGAACCTGCGGTAAAATAATCAGGATCTTGGGGGGAAAGATAGACAGCGGTAACTTGGTCTGCTGTAATGGTTGGGGAAGAGGTGGAAAGTTTTTGGTAAGCGGTGGTTGATTCTACAGTATTTAAATAGGGACGAGAACCACCTTTAAATAATTGTTGAAAAACTTCGGAAGTGATGAATTGATGTTGTGATATTCTCTCTGTAGCGCGAGCAGTGACAAGAGAAATTAATTGACGTTCACCCCGCAAAAATGTAATTTGACGATTAGGAGATTCAGGATCTACTTTTGATGATAATACAGCTTCATCTCCTAAATAGGCTCTGGTTAAATTTAAACTATTAAATTCTCTATCAGCTACTAATATTGGTGTTTGATTTTGGAAATAAGCAAGAATTTTTAAACCCGAATTAGTTGGTTTAACTTTCACAAATCTCACTAAAAAACTAATTGGTTGATTTAATTGACTGCGATTATTTTCAAAGCCGGGTGTGATTATATTCGGTGCTAACGGTGCTGCTAAATCTACTAATGTACTTGTTACTTTCCACCTACCAGCTATCCAGTCAGGGTAGACTAAATCTCCCTCTGCTGGTTTGACTGATGTTAATTTTTCCCATTGGGGGAATTTGGCTAAATGTTCTGCTAATTCTCCCGCTTGTGCTTCGTTATTTCCTAACAATAATAAAAGCATTAAGCAACAACTAACAATTATTTTTGTAAACATATTCAATAATTCAATAATTCAATATTAAACCTACTCCCCCACTTATCAAATAAGTCGGGGATCTGAAAGAAACGAAAAATTACAAAATTTCTAGGGGTAAAGGTTGCCAAATTTCGCCATATTTTTCTTTTAAAATTTGCCAAGCTTCTACTTGTCCTGGTTCATATTCTCCGGGTTTACCCCATTGCAAAAATAGGCTTAATGCAGGTTCTGATTTTTCGTCTAAAAACCGAATTGCATAAGTTGTAAAATTCCCTCGTTTGGCTTCACCTGTTTCAAATTTCACTTGGGTGATTTTGTCCATGTTTAAATGAAATTCAAAGCCTTCGGTGTGCATATTTGCATATTTACCTTTTGGTAATTCGGCGTAAAATAGCTTTTCTATTTTCCCTCTCGCTTCTAAAACGGCGGCGCTACTGGTAACAATTAACCGCAAAGTTCCTAAGCTTTCACAAGCTTCTAAAAATTCTTTCAATGTTGTTGTCATATTTGTTAATTTTTTACTAGTGAGTGTTCAATTTCAGATTGATAACCAATAACTAATTTACTACGTTTCATATTTCTCATAAGCAGCTACAATGCGCTGTACTAAAGGATGACGCACTACATCTTTTTGAGAAAATTCACAAATAGCAATCCCTTCTACGTTTTTTAAAATTTGTAAAGCCATATCTAAGCCCGATTTTTGATATGCTGGCAAATCAGTTTGCGTAATATCACCTGTAATCACCATCCGGGAGTTAAAACCTAAGCGCGTTAAAACCATTTTCATTTGCGCCGGTGTAGTATTCTGGGCTTCATCAACAATTATAAAAGCATTATTTAAGGTTCTTCCCCGCATATAGGCCAGTGGTGCAACTTCGATGATTTCCCGTTCGATTAAATTGGGGACTTTTTCCGGGTCTATAAACTCATTAATGGCATCATAAAGGGGACGCAGATAGGGATTAACCTTTTGCTGTAAATCTCCCGGTAAAAAACCGAGTTTTTCCCCGGCTTCCACTGCGGGACGAGTTAAAATCAACCGTTCAAATTGATTACTAAGTAGGGCTTGAACTGCGACAACTACAGCCAGATAGGTTTTTCCTGTTCCCGCAGGACCAATACAAAAGGTTAAATCGCGTCTGCGAAGCGCGTCTATATATTGGCGTTGGTGAAAGGTTTTAGCGCGAATTTCTAACCCTCTGCGAGTTTTGGCCAGGATATCGCGCTGTAAGTCCTGTAATTGGTCTTCTGTATTGGTATCGAGGGCTTGACGGGCGGTGAGAATATCAGCACTAGAGATATTATTACCTTTACTCCACAAATTTTCTAGCGATCGCACCAATTTCTTTACTAATTCTACCTGTTTTGGTGTTCCAGAAATTAATAATTCTTGTCCCCGCAGAACTAAATTAGCTCCTGTTTGTTGAGATAAAAACTTGATATTAGCCTCACTATATCCTGCTAAAGCGATCGCACTGGACATATTAGGCAGTTGGATCAAATCATCTGCCATATTATTCTTGAATTGGGTGAAAGGTTGTTTTTAACAAAATAATATTTTCCTATTCAATGTAAATTTAAAATTGTATTATGTAGGGGTAACGTCCCCGTGCCTACCCCGATATGTGGGGCAACCACAGGGGGTTTGCCCCTACGTAATTTATCGGTTGAGGGATTTTTAAAATGTTCAATTAATTTTGCTCAGGTACTTAACTTGCCGTTAATTAATATGTTTATGATTGGGAAATAGGCTGACAACACTTGTTAATTCTTGGCTGGTAAATCCGCAATAAACACGGAATTATTAGCCAAGATTTGACAAGACTGTTGTCTCCCGTCTCCAACAATCTCAACTGACTACTTGACAAGGGCGGAAATTAACCAAATACTAAAAATTTCTCAAAAGCTTATTTAATCCGCTTTTTTTAATTTTTAATATTTAATTTTAATGTAGCTGATATTACCGCAAACGTGGTTTAACAACAGGTTTGGGAATATTACTCTCTCTTTCTTTCGATTTGGGTGGTAGTGTCCGCTCTTCCTGTTCTTCATCAAAAGACATACTTTCCCGACCTGGGGAAGCACCACCGTAGATATCCAGGTATACTGATTGACCAGCTATTTCTGCTGCGGCGGCAATTACAGAGCGAATTGCCTGGATATTGCGTCCCCCTCTACCAAACACTTTTCCTTTATCTGTACTATCAAAAGCAATGCGTACCCAAGCCCGCTTCAGGGTTTGAGATATTTCACAATCAACCTTTAAAGATTCTGGAGATTCTAAAAACGGCTGCACAAGAAACTTCACCAGCCCAACATAATTGGGACTGGTTGCTAGGGATTTAATCTCAAAACTATGATGCGGCTGTTGCACTGACCTGTTCAAAAACGTTAGCTTTTACGAGAATACGACGAACTGTATCGGTAGGTTGAGCGCCTTGTTGTAGTCGCTTCACAATACCAGTAATGTCTAATTTTACTTCATCTGTTCTGGGATTATAGAATCCTAATTCTTCCAAGGGGCGACCGTCACGACGAGCCAGGCTGTTAATGGCAACAATTCGGTAACTTGCTTCGCGCTTTTTGCCAAATCTTTTTAAACGCAATTTGATCATTTTGAGAACTGTTTCTCCTGTTCCTAGTTAGTGAGTTTGCAACTGATTGATGAGGAAGTGACTGGGTTATGACACCCGCGTTCACAATTTCCGAGACTGAAACGCTAATTTTAGCACTTCTTGGCCGTGAATGGCTATTAGTTAGTTGTCAGTTATCAGTTGTCGGTAAGAAAGATATTCTTTTCAGCCCCCTGCTCCCGTGGTTTCGGGATAAAACAGTTGTAGCACCTCAATCTTTCCTCCATTATCTGCACTGATTCATTATAAACAACAATACCTTGTCCAAATTGAAAAAAGCCTTGATTTGTAGGTTGGGTTGAGGTACATAACCCAACAAATGCGTCGGGTTGCGCTGTCGCTTAACCCGACCTACAAAAGATGGACAAGGTATTGAAACAGTTTTGATAAATTCTAGGTCTTGAGCTAGACTAGGTGCTTATTTCCGCACAGACCAAGAGCGAACTTGACCTAAAGTTACAGGAATGCGATCGCTCACGTCAATGGTAAATAGATAGACTTTTTTAGCTCTGCGGCCATTTTCCGGGTCAAAAAACTTTAATTTCACATCCCAACAATCACTATTAATGCGACAGAAAGGACTTTTTTCCACTTCAATACTATCAAGCTGCATCCCTGTAGAAATAGCTTGAGAAAAACTAGAAGCAGCTTGGAAAGCATTAGTTACAGAAAAATTCAGCGCCCGATCTTTAGCAAATTGTCCTAAATTTCGCAAATCATAGTAAACTCGATTTAAGAAACTACTCAAAGCCTTTCTCATAGCCATTTCTTCGGCTGGTGCTGTGGCTTCCGTAATTACAGTTTGCATTGCCATATCTACTAAACTATTGACTTTCCAGCCATACATTCCCCTAGTATTAGTTAAAGTAATTACAGGCACAACTTGACCAGAAAATAATTCCACAGTTCTATCTGTTAATCTTGCAGGAATACTTACCCGTTCCACAAAATCATCACTATCTTCTGGTTGAATTTGTCCCTCTAACATAGCAATTAGAGTTTCATAGATATCTGCTGCAAAACCACTTACAGGTTCTAAAGCATAAATAGGAGTCAGTTCTTGGTTAAGAGTCCAAATTAAAGGTTTAGCTTCGGCGGGATTTTCTGATAGATAATTCACCATTTGCCGGCTATCATAGGGATTAGCAGGGATAATTGCCCCGTCCATATTCACTGCTGGCATTAATTGTTTAAACGAGTCCCTTCTGGCTTCATTACCAAAATCATAACCAATTGTTCCTAAAGCATAAACCAATTTAGAAGCGGCACTAGGGGTAACACCTTGAGTTATTTCGCTTCTTTGTTCTCGTTCCCAGTCTCCGGCTGGGAATACCGTCTCCAAGGCTCTGCCTGATGATATAGTTAGAGGCACAGCCTCTAATGTAGCATTCCCAGGTTCTACCTGGGAACGAGAGATTCCTACTCCCCTCTCCTCGTAGGAGAGGGGTTGGGGGTGAGGTTG
>NZ_KE384613.1:9553-28487 GCF_000426905.1 Dolichospermum circinale AWQC131C | reverse complement strand
TGTACTCCCTGGTAGGAGAGGGGTCGGGGGTGAGGTTCTTGTACTCCCTGGTAGGAGAGGGGTTGGGGGTGAGGTTGTTGTACTCCCTGGTAGGAGAGGGGTTGGGGGTGAGGTTGTTGTACTCCCTGATAGGAGAGGGGCTGGAGGTGAGGTTCTAACCTTTCTCCCGTCAATAATTGAAACGCACCGGGAATATTCAACTTACCTAATAAACACCGTTCCGGTTCTTCTACCTCTTCCGGGTTACAGGGAATAGCACTATTTAAAATCGCTTCCCGCACTGCTTCCGCATTGGGTTGTTCACCCCGTTGCAATTGCATACTCATTAATAAGGCAGAAATACCTGTGACAATGGGTGCAGCGCAACTTGTACCTTTTTCTCTGATAGGTTCTTCCGTTCCCGGTTGTGCGCCTAAGATATTTTCACCATTTGCCATTACACCCTTATTTTGATATTCTCCGCCATAATTACTAAATTTAAAGGGTTGACCATCATCTCGCATTGCACCTACAGTAATCACACCGGGGAGAATAGAGGGAATACACCAACATTCCCCTTTATCATTACCACCTGGGGCAACAATTAACATATTATTATCTTGGCATTGTTTCACAGCACGGGCAAATAAATCTGGTGCTACTCCGGTTTGGGTGGGGTGACAAGCAGCGATATGGATAATATTCGCTCCCCATTGCCAAGCGGTATTAATAGCGTGGGTAAGGTTGATAGGGGAAATAAAATCATCATTAGCGAAGGAAATAGGAATATTTAATGCTGTACATAAAGGGGCAATACCAGGGGCGGGTGTGCCGTGTTGCCCTAAAATTGTGCTAGAAATGTGAGTAGCATGACTGGATAATTCAATGCGTTGTCTAATAGCTGGAGGGAAAGGTGCAAAAAATGCCTCCCGTTCTTTTTTTGCACCTTCTTTATCGTGGTCGGGGTCGTCTTTTTTATCTTTTTGTTCTTTGTTAAAATCTAAAGATAAATTGAGATAATAATAGTATTCTTCGTTGAGTTCAATATCTTCTGACCAGTAGGGTTTAAATTGACTAAATTTTGCCCCTTGAAAACAACTGCGTTCTAAATCAGCAGCACCATCAAGGATAGCAATTTTAATGCGAGGGTCGCCTTTTGTGCGTGTCCAAATTTGGGAGATTCCGGGGATGTCGGTAAGGTTAGGCATGGTTTTGATTGTGTTGTTGTAATTGATGTTATAATTATGGGTGAAAAGTCTAATTTTTTATAAAGTTAATGCCAGCTAAAGATATTTTTCATGATGCTGTTAGGATAGGGTTAGAAAAAGAGGGTTGGGTGATTACAGATGATCCTTTAAGAATTCGCTCAGGTAGGGTTGATATGCAAATTGACTTGGGAGCAGAAAAAATCATAGGTGCTGAAAAAGGAGAGGAAAAGATTGCAGTTGAGATTAAAAGCTTTATTAGTTCTTCCAATATTTCGGAATTTCATACCGCTTTGGGTCAATTTCTTAACTATCGTCTTGCTTTGAAAGATCAGCAACCTAACCGTTTTTTATATTTAGCAGTTCCTCTAGGAGCTTATCAAACATTTTTTAACTTGCCATTTGTAGAAACCGCTATTGAGCATTTCCAACTCAGCTTGGTGGTTTATGACCCAAACCATGAGGTGATTGTAACATGGAAAAAATAGAACAATATCGTACATATATCCAAACTTTATTAACTGAATATGCTCAGGGAAGTCCATCGGATCATGAGGTAGAAACGCAACTGATTTTTGACAAGGAACGGGATCATTATCAGGTTGTTTATACAGGTTGGAAAAATCGCAGACCGATGTATGGTTGTGTTTTGCATTTGGATATTAAAAATGGCAAGATTTGGATACAACATGATGGAACTGAGATTGGTATAGCAGATGAATTAGTTAAATTAGGAGTGCCAAAATCAGATATTGTTTTAGCTTTTCATGAACCTTTAGTGAGACAATATACGGGTTTTGCTGTTGGTTAATTTTCACATATATTTTACATGAATTGTACATCATTTTTGGAAATATTTACATTATGTCACATTATGTCATACAGTGATTTTACCCTCAGAAAAGTCAAGCAAACCTTTGGCATAAATACCATTGAAAATCAAAAGTTTCTGCCAGAAATCCAACCAATAGCTGCTAGTGCAACCCTGACTGATTTTTTAGCAGAAAGTTTACCATTAGCTATAGCGACAGGAAGTGAAAAAGCACGTTCTGAGTTAATCATTAGTCCGGTTTTACTAGAGGTTCGTAAGATTTTACAAAGAAAAATTAGTTTATTCTCTGGTACAGATTTTACTGTAGATTCGGCTTTAGGATTGAATGGAGTCTGTGATTTTGTTCTGAGTCGTTCAACGGAACAGTTAGAAGTGGAAGCACCAGCAGTTATGATTGTGGAAGCCAAAAAATCAGACTTAAATCCGGGTATTGGCCAGTGTATTGCGGAAATGATTGCTGCTCAAAAATTTAATGAAATTAATAATCAACCCATTCCTACAATTTATGGTAGCGTCACTAATGGTACTGTTTGGCGATTTCTACAATTAACGGAACAAACTGTAACAATTGATTTTACAGATTATCCCCTTCCTCCTGTTGATGTCATTTTAGGAATTTTAGTTTGGATGGTAACTGCTGCTAACTAGATAATCTACTAATAAAATTCTCATGTTCTGGACTTGCTAAACCCTGCTGGACAACGGTTAACACTTTTCCTAAATCTCCTCCTAATAATGCTGTTTTATCTAACCATAAACCGGGGAATACTTGGGAACAAATTATATTATCTGCATTGGGTTGAAGTTGAATATACTCCCCTTGTTGTAATCTAAACCAATCAAATTGATGGTCATAAACTCGCCAGATTAAATATTCTTGGACTTGATTACGACGATAAACTTTGAGTTTTTCATGTAAATCATAGGAAGCACTAGAAGCAGCAATTTCTACTATTAATTCTGGCGCACCTTCTACATAATCATCTTTATTTATTCTTGATTGTCCTCCTGTTTCAATTCTTAATAAAGCATCCGGTTGTGGTTCGTTATCTGTATCAAGAAGAACAGTTGTGTTATCCAGTGATTCTACTCCTGGTGTAGCTGCTTCATAAGCGATTAACCAACCCATAATGCGAGCATGGGGTTTGCCGTGTTGTTTTGCTCTAACAGGTGATGCCACGTAAACTACTCCTTCAATTAATTCGGCTTTTTTGAGATTCGGCATGGCATGATAACGCCGTTCAAATTCATGACGGGTTAATTTGTCGCCGTTTTCTAGGGGAGGAATAGTTAAGATGGCAGAAATTGCAGTAGTAGATATCATAAAATTTGCTCAAATTTTGCAGAACATGAAATTGTCACCAATCAGGATGTCCAGGATTTCAGGATTTACAGGATGTTACATGAGTAATTTTGGTTATGGTAATAAAGGAGTTTTTATTCCCCGTTTGACAGCTTCGGCTAAACCTTCAGATTTTCTTAATTGTCCCATTTGATAAAGGGACATTAAAATTAATAGTTCATAACGTTCTCCTGCTGTTAAACCGGTATTTTTTCCTTTAGCTTGTAGTTCTCCCAAGCGTTGATTTTGCACTACATCCATTTTTAAATTAGCTAATTCTAGAACTTCCTCATCGGAAATATCAGGAATGCTTGAATTAATGCTCATTTCTGAGAGATTATCTAAGGTAGGTAATACTATTTCTAGGGTGTCAAGTAAAACATCTGATATCTCTCGCGCTGTTGCTTCTCCAAGACACTGGATAGAAGCAGCTAAACTTTCGGGTAAGTTAATAGTTATGGGAATTGTCATAGAAAATAAAATTCTTTATTACAATTATACTTTAGATGATGTTTGGGATGAATTTCTTTGTAATTTTTTTGTCTGAATCAGGATGTTCAGGATTTCAGGATTTACAGGATGTCATTTAAATTCTGTAGGTTGGGTTGACGGATGTTACCCAAGATTTTGGTGATTTTGTGATTTAATGTTGTTGGGTTGCGCTGTCGCTTAACCCAACCTACATCTAACCTATAGATATCATTATTGTCAGATTATGTCTTTTTTAAGCTATATTTTGTAATGTTTGGGGTTGGGGTATAGGCTTACCGATTTGATTATAGCCATACAGCAAGTCTTCTAACACTTCCTTGGCATTTTCTAGAGCTTCTTCATAGCTTTCTCCGTGGGTTTTAGCATATTTTCCCCACTCAGGTAAAAAGGCAATATAGGCTTGATCTTCGTCAGACCATTGAATTAAAATACTATATTTCATAGTTTATCTGCTTTTTCTAATTGTTCAAGTTCTTTGATACTTTCTATTATATCTTTCTCTTGATAGGGTTTTGCATCTTTGCTGTCTTTGCCAGATAGGACTACAGGTTTTGGTAAAAGCGGATGAATCCAGTAAGAATGACTACCTTTTCCCCGCTTTGGTAATAACGTAAATCCTGCTTTTTGCAACATCTGTTTTAATTCTCTAATTTTTTTGGGCATTTAGTTTTATTTATTTGGACTTCTGGAAATTGCATTTTAATGATGTTATTTAACGTTTTGGTGATTTTGTAATTTAATTTTGTTGGGTTGCGCTGTCCCTTAACCCAACCTACATTTTCTTATTAGTTTTTGTTGGTGGTTATAGGAGAACTCATTTGATAATACAGATTCAAATTTTCTATCCTCCCAGCTATTATTTCATTTTCCCGTAGTCCTACAATTGTTCCCTGTACAGGTTGTTCTCGATAATAGGCATGAACTCGGTTAGCTAAATCATTGCGTAAATTAGCAATAAAGTTATTAGGGTCACTGGTACGATAATAAAGGATTTTTTCTGGGTTGGCTTGGCTAAAACCAATAATTAATGACCAACAGCTATCTAAAAGTTGTAAAGCCTGGGGTGAGAGAACTTTGGCTAGTTGTTGAAATTTTTCTTTGCTAATACTGGGATAAACCTCGATTTGACTACCACCATAGAAGTCAAAGTCAAAGCCAATGACAACGGAATTATCTACCAAAAATGGTTGCAATTCTTCAGCAGGTTGACATAGGGATATTGCCTTGGCTAATTTTTGGGGATAATCACTGATGATAAACCAAAATTTGAGGCGAGAAGCACTAAATTCTCTTCTTAAATCAATACCTACTAATATCTGGTGGACTTTACTGAAATCGAAATCATTGCCAACAAAATTCTCAATGAGATGATAAGTTAATTTAACATCTGTCTTGGCTGCTACTTGCTGAAAAAAATTAATAGCTGTCTGATAATCTTGCCAATTTGGTTGATTACGAAATAAATTAAACCGAGCCGGATACAGTTGATCTTTTTGGATTTTACAAGAACATTCTAATCCCCAATGTGTAACTTTTTGAGCAAAATCATCGAAAATATTCAGGGTGTAGAGATGGTCAACATCAAAGATATGTTTATGTTGATTGATGTAATGTAGATTTTTTTGGCTACCTATAAATAAATTCTCAGAAATAGTCATTTATAATTCCTTCTTGTGCCTAGACAACCTCGAAATTTACAGTCTGGATACTCTTATCACATTACCACCCGTTGCAATAACCGCGAATTCAAATTATCACGGCGTGAATGTCGGGAAGTGTTTCTTTATGCGATAAAAAAGGCTTTGGATAAATACAATTTCCAGCTTTATGCTTTGTGCATTATGTCAAATCATGTTCATTATTTGATTGCACCTAAACAGCCAGAAGAGTTACCCAAAATTATGCACTTCCTGAATTGGTACACGGCGATGTGTTTCAATCGGATGTTAAGAAGAACGGGACACTTTTGGGAGAAACGATATTACTGTGATGGGTTTCCTGCTTCAGACAAAGAAAGAGCATTAAATACTTTACGCTACATTCACGCTAATCCTAAAGCTGCCAAAATGCGCCAGAGTTTTTTCTATGACTTCAGTAATTATGGCAGTTATGAACGCTTAACTGATGATGGTTTAACTCAATGGCATCCGGCTTTTTTACGGCTAGGAAGCAGTTTAGAAGAATGTGCCAAAAAGTATAAAGGCTTCTGCCAAAAGTATAAACCCAAGGAGAAAACCCCGACCCAATGCCACTGGGGTAGTAAGCTGTTGGCTGGGGTTCATCTCACAAATAAGGGTTCAACCACCAACCCCAAAAAATCTAAGTCCAGTTTTTCACCTCCCCCGCAACCGGAAAGTGAATACTTTAGTTCAGGCTGCTATTGAGACAGTACAAGCACAAGCGACAGAAGCCCAAGAAGAATCTATTCGTCGGACTTTGGGTAGTTTCCTCAGCCGTATTTATTATGATTTACGCAACTTGGGAACAACTTCCCAAGATAGGGCGTTAAATTTTGCCTCTACGAATGCTTTTCAAGCGGCTTCTACCTTTGCGGAAGCTGTGGCTACAGGTATGGAATTGGATAGTATTACTGTAGAAAAAAGTCCTTTCTGTCGTTTAGATAGTGATTGTTGGGATGTAAAATTGAAGTTCTTTGACCCTGAAAATAGCCGTCGGGCCAAGAAGCTATTCCGGTTTACAATTGATGTGAGTGATATTATTCCTGTCACCTTGGGCGAAGTCCGTTCTTGGTCTACTCCTTATTAATATAATATTGGTAAGTTGGGTTAAGCGACAGCGCAACCCAACAAAGTCTTTTATCTCGTTTATCTCGTTCCCAGTCTCTGACTGGGAATGCGGTTACAGAGGCTCTGACTCTGCTTTAATAGCAGGCAGAGCCTTCTAGAATTTATTCCCATACGGAGTATGGGAATGATAAAATCATGTTGAGTTTTTTAATGTTGGGTAACATACGTCAACCCAACCTACAATCTAAATCTAAAATTGATTATGAGATTACCCAAACTTTCCCCTCCGGTAAAAAGACCAGATATTATTTATCCTCATCGTTCTGTGGATGTCATTCATGGTAGAGTTGAGGACCTAGTTAGCATTCGTATGGACTTATTACATGGTGCTAATTATAATGACCCCGCCGCATTTCAAAATCGTAGTTATCAGCAAATTAAATCTTCTTGCAGTTGTGCAATTTAGGAGTCATCAAAGTTATGAGTAAACAAGAGAAAACCCCCGCAAATTCGAGTCAACCAGAACCCAAACAAACAGCAGAAATTGAACGCAAATTGTTGTCCACTGGTTTGGAAGATTATGGTTTTTGGTCACAGGAAATGGCTAGACAAAAAGCCCAACAAACTGAACCTGATAAACCTTTCCGTCGTGGTCGGATTTGGTGTTAGTTGGTGGTGTTAGTTGGTGCGGTTTTCATATCTCCGACTTCTTTGAGAAGTTGGGGATATTCATTAATACACAGGAAACACTTTACTTAAATCAAGCTGTAAATCAGTAAACCAAGGTAAAGATATAACCTGAGTAGGTAAAACAATTCGCTTATTTGTATACCCAAATATCCCCTGTTTATTTTGATATGGTTCACTGTAACATTCCAAGCAATTATCTAATAAATTAAATATCCAATAATCAGCTATTCCCGCTTTCGCATAAAGAGGTATTTTCACTTTTTGGTCATAGTCTATGGAAGAATCTGCAACTTCTATGACTAACAATATATCTGTCCCTTGTGGGTGAGATGAAAAATAATCATCATCACGGTTTTTGACAATGGCAAAATCTGGTTCTGGTTCGCTTTTGGGTGGTATACTAATAGGGGCTTGAGATTGCAGAATTGCTCTATCTTCTATAAGTTTTGGAAGTTCCTTTAATAGCTTTCTTAAACAAGTTTCATGTTCCGTACCTTTTGATACTATTTTTACCAATTCTCCGTTAATTAATTGAATGTGATGCCTACGGCGAGCGCAGCTATCATCTTCTTTTAAAAAGCCAATTTCGATGAGTTCGTGATATTCTTCTAGGGTGAAGCTTTTAACCTGAATTGTAGTCATATATCTTGCTCTTTGAGGATTTGCTATTATATATTCTAAAAATCCCAACACACTGAACCTGATAAACCTTTCCGTCGTGGTCGTATTTGGTGTTAGTTGGTGCAGTTTTCATATCCCCGACTTCTTTGAGAATTTGGGGATATAATTCTAATTTTTAGAGATTATTGAGATCAATACCTTTATCTGCTAATTTTGCTAATAAGTCTTGATAATTTTTTTGTTCTTGGTCGGCACGTTCTTTTTCTTGTTCAGCACGCTGTTGTTCTTGGTCGGCACGTTCTTTTTCTTGTTCAGCACGCTGTTGTTCTTGGTCGGCGCGTTCTTTTTCTTGTTCAGCACGTTCTTTTTCTTGTTCAGCACGTTGCTGTTCTTGTTCTGCGCGTTGTTTTTCGTGGTCGGCACGTTCCTTTTCTTCTTCAACACATTGATTTAATTCTACAGATGTGAGAAACTTACCGCCATGAGGATAATAAATTTCTAAGTTATCTGCTGTGAGTTTAAAACGTATGTCTAAACGCGGGCTGACCCAATTATTAATATCCTCAATTGCTTCTAAACATTCTTGTTCAAGAATAAATCCTGTTAATTCAATTGTATCTGGATTGTATATATAATACTCTTCTACTCCGTAACGCTGATAAAAGAGGATTTTTTTGGCCATTTCCTTGATAGTATTTCCTGGAGAAAGGATTTCAAATACCACTTGGGGAGGAATATTATTTTCTTGCCATTGTTTATAAGAACCTCTATCACCTTTGGGTCTTCCAAACACCACCATGACATCAGGTGCTTGTCGGGTTTTTACACTTCCTTCTACAGGATACCAAAGTAAATCACCAGCTATAAATACATCATCGTTTGGTGCGAATAATATTTCTAAATTTTCCTTAATTTTAACAATCCATTCATATTGTTTAGTATTATCAGACATAGGGTTGCCATCACTATCAGGGTAGATGATTTCTGGTTTGATTTCTGGTGGTATAAGTTGCTGTACCATATCTGAATCTCCATTTTACCAAAGGTAAATAAAGTTTTGAACACAAGCAGCGGCACTGATGAATATATTAACAATTATAGTCATTTGCGATCGCTTTGCGTTTTTTGAGACTTTAGACAAACTCCGTAGTTATTGCCTTTGGCAAGTCCCGAATTTATGGAAGAAATCCGGGATTTTGTGCTTAAATTTTAAAGAGTGCCAAAACCTTTTTTCTTTTTCTCCTTCTTTTTCTTCGCTGGTGGTGCGCCACCGGGATAGCCACGCCAGCCGGGTGAAGGACGATTTCCTGCGGCTAAAGGATTTCCACCCCCAAACATTCCTGGCATACCGGGAATGCCCCCTTGTCCCATTTGCTGCATGAGCGATCGCATTTTTTGAAAGTCTGCCACTAATTTGCTTACATCCGCTTCTCTGTATCCAGAACCAGCCGCTATTCTCTTTCTCCGACTGGGAGAACTAGATAATAAATCTGGATCACGTCTCTCTTTTCCAGTCATGGAATTGATCATCGCTTCACAGCGTTTTAACTGGGTTTCTCCTTGCTTCAGTTGGTCTTCGGAAAGCTTGTTCATACCCGGAATCATCTTCATGATTCCACCTAAGGACCCCATATTCTTCAACAACCGCATTTGCTTGAGAAAGTCAGTAAAATCAAATTTCGCTGACAGGATTTTCTCCTGCATTTTCTCCGCGTCTGCCAAATCTATCTCTTCTTGGGCTTTTTCTACTAGGGTGAGAACATCCCCCATGCCCAAAATCCGCGAAGCCATGCGTTCCGGGTAAAATGGCTGCAAGGCCTCGACTTTTTCCCCCACACCCACAAATTTAATCGGCGCACCGGAAATTTGCCGCACAGACAAGGCCGCACCACCTCGGCTATCCCCATCCATTTTGGTCAGGATTGCCCCTGTAATGCCAATTTGATCATGGAAGGTGCGCGTTAGATTTGCCGCCTCTTGCCCGGTCATGGAGTCCACAACCAGCAAGGTTTCGTCAGGTTCAACTACCTGTTTAATACTGGCTAATTCCGCCATCATCCCTTCGTCTATTTGCAACCGTCCAGCAGTATCAATAATTACTGTATTTATGCCTTCTGTTCTGGCGCGTTCCACACCCTGACGGGCAATTTCTACCGGGTCTGCCTCAATTCCCAGTTCAAAAACTGGTACGTCAATTTGCTTACCCAGAGTGATTAATTGATCAATTGCTGCGGGACGATAAATATCCGTAGCCACTAATAAGCAACTACGCTCTTGTTTGCGTAAATGTAAGGCTAATTTGGCTGTGGCTGTGGTTTTCCCGGTCCCCTGTAAACCAGCCATTAACACAACGGTGGTTTTCCCTGTAACTTCTGCTAAGGGAACATTTTCCTCTCCCATGACCCGCACCAGTTCATCATAAACAATTTTGATGAATTGTTGGTCAGGACGCACACCGCTGATAACTTCAGCCCCTTGTGCTTTGGTTTCAACTTCGCTAATAAAATCTTTAACGACTTGAAGATTAACATCTGCTTCCAACAAAGCCCGACGCACTTCCCGTAAAGCGTCTTGAATGTTGGATTTTGATATTTTATCCTGTCCTCGCAGTTTTTTCCAGGCGGACTCTAAACGGTCAGATAGTGCATCAAACATAATTCAGTTATAACGTAGTTAGTCTGTTGAGAATATTTACTCAGTTTTTAAGGATCTTCTTTACTAGCTTATCTGAGTCTAGCAACTGATGAATCTGGTAAACCGTAATTTTGAAGGTGTTTTAGTTGGTAATAGGTATTTTCTTACGTGGTAGGAAAGGAAAAACGAACCACAGAGACACGGAGGACACGGAGAAAGGAGATTTAACAGGGATTTTTGGGTAAGTTTGACAAATAGGACTTACCCACAAGTTACGAAAGAATGAACCACGTTCGTGAAGCGTGCCGAAGGCATAGGCACGAAGAACAGTAAGATAAAGAGAGTTTTAGAGGTATTTTGCCTAAGTTCTGGTTTATATAAAGGTGGTAAATCCCAAATTCTAGATCCCTGACTTCTTTAAGAAGTCGGGAATCTGTCCATGAATGATCGCTATGGCTGCATTCTTACCTAAAATCTATAATTGTAATTTTTTACTAAGATTAATAAAATTTTATTTTTATCAATGCAATTTTCAAAAATATATGCTATTCTGAACATTTAATAATCTAAAAAAAAACAACTATGAATAAGTTGAATAACTACATCCAAAACCTACAAAGGAATATTAAACATGGTGGAGAACGCAGTCATTACTCTAGTTTACAAAGTTTAATAGAAGGGTTAGAAATTGGCATTAATACTATAGTAGAAGAAAAAGGTAATCAAGCAGGAATACCTGATTTAACTATCAGAAAAAATGAGCGTGTTGTGGGATATATAGAAGCTAAAGATATTAATATCAACATTACTAAGTTAGATAAACAAAATGAACAGCAAGTTAAACGTTATTTGGAATCAAATATAGGTTATAACTTCATCTTAACTAATTACCTACAATTCCGTTGGTATGTAGATGGGGAATGTGAAAAAATCGCTGAATTAGCTACTTTAGAACAAGGAGAAATTACTCTAGTTGATGATTTAAAACCTATCACAGAATTATTACAATCATTTCTAAATCAAAAAGCTAAAGATATTAATAATTACTATGATTTAGCTAAGGAAATGGCTGCTTATACTAAAACTATTAGAAATGCTATTGAACTATCTTTAGTTATAGAAGATCCTACAGCAGAATTAAATCGCTTAAAAGAAACATTTAAAAAATTACTATTGTTAGATATAGATAATGATAAATTTGCGGATATGTACTCTCAAACTATTGCTTATGGGTTATTTACTGCAAAAATTGGTCATACAGAAAACTCTGAAGAATTTGCATTTAATCGCACTACAGCTAGTATTTATATTAGTGATAGAATCCCTTTTTTAAAAGGTTTATTTGATTTAGTTTTAGGAACTGGTAGCGTTAGTAAAATTCACAAATCTATTGAGAATTTAATTGATTTATTTAACAGAATAGATATGGCCAATATTTTAGAAAATTTTGGTCGAGAAACGCGCACAGAAGATCCTGTAATTCATTTTTATGAAACATTTTTAGCTGCTTATCAAGCATCATTAAGAAAAAGTCGCGGAGTTTATTATACTCCTGAACCTGTGGTTAAATTTATTGTGCGTGCTGTGAATGATATTTTAGTAGATAAAACAATTTTTGATTTAGAATATGGTTTAGGAAATAGAAGAGTAACAATTCTTGACCCCGCAACAGGAACAGGAACATTTTTATATGCAGTTATTCAACAAATTCGTGATAATTTTGCTAAATATGATGTTCGTAGTTGGGAAAATTTATTAAGAGATACAGAACTTTTAAATCGTCTCTTTGGTTTTGAGTTATTAATGACTCCTTATACCATAGCACATTTAAAAATAGGTGTATTATTGGGATATTTACAATATAAATTTGCACCAAATGAAAGATTAAAAATCTATTTAACTAATGCGTTGGAAGAAGGAATAAAACAAGGTGATTTAATCCCAGGAATTACCCAAATTATCGCGGAAGAATCCAGTCAAGCAGCAAAGGTAAAAACAGAAATTCCCATTACTGTAGTATTAGGAAATCCTCCCTATTCTGTCAGTTCTCAAAATGCTAGTAAACGCAAAAGAATCTTAAACCAAGATGAAAAATATTTAGCAGATGTGGAATATACTGGTTCAATTTGGAATAGAATTTATAAAACTGGTAAAGTAGGGAAAACTATTACAGAATTAACCCACATTGGGGAACTTTTAGAATTATATAAAGGTAGGGTAAGATTAGAAGGGGAGAAAAATATTCAACCTTTGGATGATGATTATATCAAATTTATTAGATTTGCTCAATATCAAATAGAAAATAATAGTCATAATGCGGGTATTATTGGTTTTATTACTAATCATTCCTATCTTAATGGTTTAATTCATCGGGGAATGAGAGAAGAATTATTAAAGTATTTTGATACTTTATATATTATGGATTTACATGGTAATTCTTTATTAAAAGAAACTACTCCAGATGGTAATATTGATCAAAATGTTTTTGATATTCAGCAAGGTGTGGCCATTTTAATTGCTGTGCGTGAAAAAAGTAAACCTGATTATGGTTCTACTGCTTATAAATCCAGAAATGGGATTAAGGAAATGGCTAAGGTGTTATATTATGATGTTTGGGGAAATCGTGAGGATAAATATAATTTTTTAGAATCTGCAAGTTTAGATAATGTTAATTGGATAGAGTTAAAACCTGCTGAACCTAATTACTTTTTTGCACCAAAAAATATTGATTATGAAGATGAATATAAAAGAGAGTTAAGTATTACTGATATCTTTCCAATTTATGCTGCTGGTTCACAAACGAGGAGGGATAATTTATGTGTTGATTATGATAGAGAAAACTTAATAAATAGGTTTAGCAATATTGCAATAAATACTAACTTAGAAGAATTAAAACAAAAGTATAATATCAAAGATACAGAATATTGGACTTTAGAAAAAGCTAAGTTAGATATCCAAGAAAATGAAATTGAATCAAATGTATTATTATATGCTTATCGGCCATTTGATAATCGCTGGGTTTATTATAATCCTAAGATTATTGAAAGAGGAGATAGTCGTAAGGAATTAATGGCACATTTATTAAAAGGTAATAATATTGCTTTACTTTCATGTCGTCAACAAGTTGAACCAGGTTTTTATCATATATTTTGTTCAGAAATTTTAACAGAACGTTGTATTGTATCATTGAAAAGTAGAGAATTAACTTATGTTTTTCCTCTTTACACTTATCCAAATACAGAAAATCAACAAACTAACCTTTTCCTGGAAAAAACTCCTAATTTATCTCCAAAATTCTTAGCAGCTATCAAAACTAAACTGGGTAAAATACCCACACCTGAACAAATATTTTACTATGCCTATGCAATATTTCATAGTCCTACTTATCGCACTCGCTACGCTGAGTTTTTAAAAATAGATTTTCCCCGTCTTCCTTTAACCAGTAATGAAAACCTATTTACCGAATTAGCTATTAAAGGAGAAGAATTAGTTAATTTACATTTAATGAAATCGGATATATTCAATTATTTAATTACCACCTATCAAGGAATAGGAGATAATCAAGTTACTGAAGTTACTTATAATTCAGAATTGCAAAGGGTTTATATAAATAAACAGAGTTATTTTACCGATATTCCCCCCCATATCTGGGAATTTAAGATTGGTGGATATCAGGTATTGGATAAATGGCTAAAAGATAGAAAAAACGCCAAACGAGAATTATCTATAGAGGAAATTAACCACTATCAAAAAATTGTCATTGCTTTAACAGAAACTTTACAAATAATGGAGGAAATTGATACAATTATCCCTGGTTTTCCCTTAGAATGATCAGTTATATAGGACTCCTATTTGATTTTTGATAGCTTGCGTGGCGTAGCCATACAAGAATTAGTAGGTATCAATTCTGTCTTTCTTCCTGTGTTCCTTGACCACATAAGTAAATTCACGCAATCGAACCGGATTCCTATATATGACAAAAACATGAGCGAAAAAATAGCCCATGACCGCTTATTTAAAGAACTGATATCCACATTTTTCATAGAATTTATAGAACTATTCTTTCCCGAAGTTCTTAAATATCTAGATACCAACTCAGTTTGATTATTAGACAAAGAATTATTTACAGATGTTACCGCAGGAGACAAATATGAAACCGACTTAATAGCCAAAGTCTAATTTCTAGGTAAACCTTCTTACTTTCTCATTCATACTGATATCAGGATTTATTGACACATATTTGCGACTGAATAAAATAGAAGAACAGAGATTTAAAGCAGAAATAGGTTCATTAATACCAGCGGAAAAGGAGGAAGTTATGCAAATAGTTACTAGTTGGATGGAACAAGGTATTGAAAAAGGCATTTAGCAAGGTATTGAAGAAGCAATTACCAAGGAAAAAGATTTAATTGTCCGTCAAATTAAGAGAAAAGTAGGAAATATTAATATGGAATTAGAAAACCGCGTGAAAAGTTTAAATATCGAGGTAATTGAAGTGTTAGCAGAAGCAATATTTGATTTAGATACTGTGGAAGATCTACAAAATTGGTTAGATAAGCATGATTAAGTTAAAATTTATAAAACTGTACTTGACTTATTACAGCAGTTACCGATATTTTGAGGTACAGATATTAATGATAAAAACATTGTGGTGCGGGCATACAACGGCCAATCTCAGTACAACTTTTGCCTGTTAAAATTGTACCTCAACCTTATGGTAATCTGCTGTAATTTATTGACAATCTCAAAAAAGAATTAGATAGTCTAGTCTAATCACTTGTGGAAATTGCCAAGTGAATCTGGTTAAGTTGAGGAGTGAGATTTTCTAATAAAAGCGTTACTGTTTCAAGAGATTTTACCATATCTTTTACAGCAATTAAGTCTTTTTCAGAGGAAACTTGTTTAGAAATATTTTTCATATCCTCTCCTACAATATATGTAGATTTTCGTAAGTTGTTGGCAGACTCTATCAAGATATTGATATCAGAGATTGTTGCTTGTTTATCTGGAGATAAAAAACTTTTTAAGATACTTACAAAACCCTCAAAATTCTCGGTAAAGGTGTTGAGATTCTTGTCAATTTCCTCTAGGTTTTTTACTGATTTATCATTATTTATTCGAGCAACATTTACAGATTTGCTAAAAAGTTTATAGTTAATATTTTTTGAAGCTATAATTGGTTTTTCTAAAAAATAGTCAAAATTTATTTGAAACAAACCACTACTTATACTCCCTCTAATAACGGCTGTATTTGTGTATGCTCTTGCTAATTCAATCTCCAGCCACTGGTATGCGCCTTGATAGTTAGTAGTGGTGCTGTTATTATATGCCTGATAGTTTTGCTGGATTTCTGCGTTAACAGGTACGAATCCAAAAGCTACTCTAACGGTAGAGGTAACACTACTTACAATTGTATAGTTTATATATGCAAAAAATTTATCCGATTGAGACGTTTGCTGTGCTAGTACAGGCTTACCCAAAAGAGTAGTAGCAAATAATGGACTTAGAAATAAAACCATTGTAAAATTAATTTTTTGTTCCCGGAAAGAAAATTTCATGATCATCACCTTTTTATGAATTACAAAAGTTGCCAATTTTAAAATTGAAATCCGTAGCCTATGCTAATACCAAGTCTCACACCGTCTCCCGCACTACCCGTGATGTCAATAGCCGCAGGAGTAATTACAATGGGTATATTCGCAAAAGGTGCGATAGACAGCCCTACATTTAAATCCTGACCAGTCCATTCAGTAAAAACATTCATCTGGTCAATTACCCTCAAACCAGCACTACCAAAAATACCCACGGAATCAGTATTATTAAAAATTTGACTCTCCGTGCGAAACCGTCCATTACCAAGCCCAGCATTAAGATACAGCCGACTAAGGGGGTCAAACTTGCTCTGCTTGAGTTTTACAACCTTGCTGACAACGCCATAAAGACTAGTATCGGTATCAGTAGCACCCCAAACTAAAGAATTTTCCAGCCCTACAGCAGCCCTAAAATTCCCCGGTAAAACCCGATGCAACTTAAAGGAAAAACTACCCCTCTCACCAAAGGTTTGATTGCTATTAATACCTAAATCGTTGATATTAATACCGACATCAAAACCAATGGTATGATCGGGATCACCTAAACCAAAAGTTATCCCCATACCACCATCAGCAGTCTGGGTAAAACGAGTCCGACTCTGAAAACCAGCGCCAATGCCCATATTTCCAAAAGAAGCACCATAGGCGCTCGGTACCTCAAAACTATCACCAGGGGAAGAAGTCCAAATAAACTCAGGAATGTTGTTCTCTAAGACCTGTAGCCGTTTCTGTAAGTCTTGAATTTGCCTATCCAGTTCTCCTGGAGTCGGGGGGACTGCTGGTGTTGTTGTTTTGCCAGGTAAGGTATTTTCATCATTCACAACATTTTTCTGAGCCAACACCGTGGGAACTGAATCATTTTTTGTTGTTTGTGTCTCAATGTTAGAGAAAACAGGTAAAACTGAGGTATCATCAGAAATAGATAGATTCCCAGGCTGGATTATGTTTGGGTCTGATTGGTTGGTTTGGGCTAGGGCTTCAGTATTATAGCCATCGCTAGAATAACTCTGAGCTAAAGCCAAGCCCGGAATCAGGCAACAAAACAAGGTGGTCATAGTTGCCAACCTTTGCAGGAGGTAAAAATTGACGTAACTCATTGTTGTTTTAGTGCAGATAAGGAATTTTTATTTGATACTTTATACTTTTACTTTAATTGTGGATTTTAACAACCCAGAAAAATACGGATTTAAACGTCTCTTTTGTGAAATAATTTTAGAAGAAAAAAACGGAAAAAATTAGAAAAAATTGGGTCAACTTTTGCTACAATACTTACAACCCTTAGTATGTATAGTTTTCATGAATGTAAACGAAATTTTACAATTTGTAGATCGGCTGGTAGTTGAACACACAGGAAAACATCTGGATGATGTGCAAAGGGCTGTGGTGGTGGGAACATGGCAAAGACAAACCTATGATGATATTGCCCAGCAGTGCAATTTTAATAAGAATTATGTAAGTGATGTGGGGGCAGAACTCTGGCAACTTTTATCATCTGTCTTGAGTGAGGATATAAAAAAATCTAATTTTTGTTCTACGATTGAAAGATTTAGACTCACTGAATCACCAGTTATTATACAAAATCATCATCAAAGTAATAATAATCAAAGTAATAATAGTTTTAATATTTGGAACTATCCCTATGCGGCAAATCATAAATGCCAAAGAAATGAGCAAGAACTAACTTATCACGATTTAAGCACCGCGCCTCAAATCTTCGAGTTTTACAACCGAGAATCTGAACTAGAAATCCTTTCCTATTGGCTACTCAAGCAAAATAGCCGTCTCATTTCAGTTTTAGGCCTACCTGGTATTGGTAAAACTACCCTAGTAAAAAAATTAATTGACCTGAATTATCAACATTTTGAAATCATTATTTGGAGAAACTTAACTTTTCCTAAAAGTCTTGATTTACTGATCAGTGATTTGTTGAAATGCTGCAAACAGCAACTCCAGGAAACATTACATGAACAATTTCAACAACTCTTGGATCTTTTCCAGCATCAAAAATGCTTAATTGTTATAGATGATGTGCAAAATCTTTTCATACCTGGTGAATTGGCTGGCGAATACCGACCGGAATATCGCAACTATCAAACATTTTTCCAAGCAATCAGGGAAACCTATCATCAAAGCCAGATCATTTTAATCAGTCAGGAAAAATGTCCAGAAATGCAATGCTTAGATAAAGAATTATACCCGTTTCAATGCCTAGAATTGTTAGGAATAAATAACAGAGCAATTCTGGAAAATATGGGGTTAAAAGATGAAGATAATTGGCTGAATCTGATTAATTTATATGAAGGTAATCCCCAATACTTAAAAGATATTGCTGCTTTAATAAAAGACTGTTTTGATGGCAATGTTGCTGAATTTTTAGCTGAGAATAAGTTAATCATTACTAGTCAGATGAAAAGGCAGTTTAAACAATTATTTGATCGATTGTCATCTGTGGAAAAGCAACTCGTTTTAGAACTAAGCAAAATTGAAAACCCCGTGGTTCGAGAAAGTTTAAAACAGTCGCTAAATTTATCATCTATTGAATTTATTAATGGACTACAATCTCTACAACAACGCTATCTCATCATCAAAACTAAGGCAGATAAAACTCTGTTTCATTTGTCTCCTATTTTTAGGGAATGTGTCAAATCACTTCTTAAATAAGTAGATTGGGACTTACGTAAGATGTGCCTACAAACCTTATTTTTACCAAGGGTAATTCATGAATTACCCCTACTTTTGTTCTTTTTTGTGGGAATGCTAGTAACTTTGGCGGCCAAGATACCCAGACCACAAGATACAGG
>NZ_KE384613.1:6224-9503 GCF_000426905.1 Dolichospermum circinale AWQC131C | reverse complement strand
CTCTTGTGGTGCGGGCATCTTGCCCGCTAGATATGTACCTCATAACACCGGGAAGTGCTGTATTAATCATTCCTATTCATGAAAAAGCAAAAATTTCGCATTTTATGAGTTAAGGGTATTGACTTGTGCTGGGGAATTTGGTATACTAGATTCCGATAAGGAAGAACTATCTTGCAGCAATTGTATTTAATTACAAAAATCGCTATACTTCAGATCCCAGACTTCTTGAAGAAATCCGGGGTCTGATGGACTAGGAATATAGGAAAATTTAAGAATGAGAATCTTGGGGTAAAATCATTTCTCGAATGGCTGTGGCTGTTGCAGGGGCGAGTAAAACACCATTGCGATAGTGTCCTGTAGCCAGAAGAACATTAGTAAATCCCGGTAACTTATCAATAACTGGCGCTGGTCGTCCTTCGGGACGGGGACGCAATCCCGACCAAGTACGGAGAACCTTAGCAGCCGCTAAATCTGGGGTAAAAGCGATCGCTTGTTGTCTGACAGCATCCAATAAAGCTTGATTTGCAGGTATTTGGTCTTGATCATTAGGAAATTCTACCGTTGCACCGACCCAATAATCACCATTGCCCATGGGGACAATATGCACATCATTACCAGTAATCACCGGTTGAAAATCAGGATTTCCTAAAGTCCGTCCTAAACTTAGATATAAAGCTTGTCCCAGCACCGGACGGATATTTACCATCTGATCTAATTTTGCAGTTAAAGCCTTTGAACCCAAACCCGCAGACATGATAAACCAATCAGCGGTGACTTTACCTTGTGTAGTTTCAATAAAATTACATTTGTGTGCTTCTCCCAATCCTTTTTTGATATGTAAGGGTGTTGGGGGGGCTGGTGGGGGAGTTTCTGTACCCGTCACAGACACACCAAATTTAAAATTTACCCCATTGCGTTGGGCAGCATCTACTAAAGCTAAAGTTAAAGCTGTAGCATTTAATTGTAGATCTTGGGGAGAATAGACAGCGCCTATACTTTGGGGATAATTAACCTGGGGGCAATATTTTCGGAGTTGTTCTTGATCCCAAACTTGTAATTGCCAACCTTGAGATTGACGAATTTCCCGCAATTGTTCCCATTCTGAAAGTACCTCAACGCCACTTTCTAAGGGACGCTCTAAATTTTCCGATAACAGCATGACGATTCCTTGACGGTTACAAGGGATTTTCCGCCCCGTAATTGCTTCTAATTCAGGAATCAAAGTTCCATAGCGTTGGATACTACTTTCTCGCATTCGCCAAGCAATACCCTTAGTTTTACTGCTAATTACACCCATTAATACACCGAGGGCGGCGCTGGTAGAACCTTGTGCCGGTTGTTTTTGTTCAAAAACAGTGATATTTAAACCTTTAACTTGGCTCAGTTCATAGGCGATCGCCGCCCCAACCACACCACAACCGATAATTACTACATTCATGGTTTTCGCACTTGAGTCAGGGGTGAAGAATGAAAAGTCTTCCTCTCCACCCTATCACTCCATTACCCTAGCATTTTGTGATTCAAGACTCGAAAGCAGGCAGGAAGCAGGGACTAGAGGGAGAAATATATTATTTATTTTTCTTTACCCTATTCCCTGTTTCCTCCTACCTCTTGCCTGTGGCCTTTTCCTTTAGCTACTTTTTTCGGGAACTAGTTCTAAGAACTTGTCAATATCCGCAAAAGCTTCTTTGTAGTTACTCAAAGCCTGACTGGTATTGCCAACGGTAGCAGATTGATCTATTTTTACTAAGTCATTCAACAAATCTTTAATGATTTGTCTTGCCTTTCCCTGGTCCTGCTGTGCCAAATTGGGGACAATATAAGTCATATTTAACTTAGCTTCCGTCATCGGTCCATGGATAAAATTGCCTACTTTTATCCATTCACCCTCAGAAATCAAGCTTTTCAGTTCCCCTTGGCGATCAATTACCGCCTTAATTCCTGGAGCGTACTCCTGAATTTTAGCAACTTCTGCGGCTGTATAAGATGGTGGTAAAGTAGCAACACTAGGACCACCACAACCAATCAGGAATGTTGCTAATAATACGAAAATCAGTGAGAAAATAGAACGTTGACGCACCATAAATGGAAATTAATTTTTTCTTTGGTTGCCGATGAACAGTGTTATTTTAGATCGCTATGTAATCAACCGTTACAATTAACTTAGGTTTTTCTGTCTTTATCTTCATCTTCCGAATATAGGAGATTATTGAGTGAACGCAGCCGAACAAGCCACAAACCTCGAATTTGCCAGCAAAATTGCTACGGTGGTCAATTTGTTTAAATACGAATTTCCTGATGTCAAATCCGATCTCAAACCCTGGCATAATGACCTGGAAACCAGAGAATTAGTAGATCCAGATTCCATTGACATCGCTTTTCACTTCCCCGGTGTCAGCAAATCTTGGCGCTGTCGTAGTATTTTAATTCAAATTCGATTTTATCAAGATCCCATCACTCATCACCGTCGCGCCATTGGTGTGGAAGCGGCTGGATTTGACCATCGTGGTGAAGTTTGGCGACTTTCTACCGTGGAAACCTGGAGTTTTATCGGTGATTCTGTACCTTTGGCTGTTGTTGGGGAAAAACTCAAACAGGTTTGTCGGCAAATTTTAGAGGTGTTTAATCGGCCGAGTCAGTAAAAATAATTAGTTTTTCTGTTGATCTAACGCCCATTCCCACCTTCGTTTTAAATCATTACAGTGATGAGAGGGTAAAACTTGATGGTTTAAATTCTTACATAATAGAACTTATGTACTAAATTAAAGTCTGACTCAAAATTACTCATGATCAGCTTTGCAACTACCATCTAGACAGTATACTGATTGATAGGTTTGAGAACGCTTCCCAAACAATGTATAACGATAATCTCGAATTTGTTCATAAAACCTATCCCCTGCCCATTTCATCCCCGGTAACGCCCGATACGCATCCACAAATATACTACCCAAAGGCAATAGTCGGCCAATTTCCTCAGCAGCATTACTACCTTGCCAACGTTTCTCTGTGGCATTACTATCAATTAAAATCATCCCCTGTTCACAATCTATGGAAGTAATTCCCCATTGGCATAATGTCTCTTCATCTTGCATAGAAACGTAGCGAAACAGTTTCCCTTGGTCTAAAGTTTCCAACAATTGCACTAAAGTTGCACAAAGATTACAGTTGCCATCATAGATCACGTAGTAATTCATAAAATTATTAGCCATAGTGTATTTTTCGTAAGTATCTTACTTTTTAGTGTGTATTGACGAATATATAGCGTTTCCCAGTTTAATG
>NZ_KE384613.1:1264-6155 GCF_000426905.1 Dolichospermum circinale AWQC131C | reverse complement strand
TTTACTCTCTGCGCCTGAAGCGCCTCTGCGTGAAATAAAATCATACTCTTAATCAGCAACGCCGTTTAATGAAGTACAAAATTATCTGCGTTTATCTGCGTTTATCTGCGTTTAATTATTACTGCTTGTACCTCACTTGAATGGGAATGGCTATATCTGTGTTTACTTTACTATATAAACAGGTGAAAAATATTATCTAGTAGAAACAACTAACTATTAATAGCAGTGTTTACTCAGATTCAAAGGTTATGCGCTCCGACTGATATGCGGGTGGCTCAACATGAATTAAAATCCTCACTGGACTGAAACGTTCTTCTAGTTGTCTTTCTACTTCTTCGGTGATAATATGAGCAGTCTCTACATCGCGTGCATCTACAATTAAGTGCATTTCTATAAATACTTGACGGCCAATTACACCACGGGAGGCGATATCATGACAGTTAAGGACACCAGGTACGGAAACTGCGATTGTATGAATTATTTCTGGAGCGATCGCCATTTGGTCTACCAGCCAAGGTAAATTTTCTTTTAAAACTGACCAACCACTCCAAAATACCAGTAAAGCCACCGGGAAAGCCAGTAGCACATCTAACAACTGATAACCCAACCAAACCCCAATTAAACCACCAATAACGGAGATTGTCACCCACACATCACTCATGGTATGGGTAGCATCAGCGACTAAAATCGAACTACCGACTCTTCTCCCGACATTGCGCTCATAAAAGGCGACAAAAATATTTACTCCTAACACAATCAGTAATAACCACAGTTCTATAGGTGATACTTTCACAGGTTCACCACCTTTGATAATTCTTTCTACTGCACCTTGGACAATTTCAAAACAGGCTATACCTAAAAATGCCGCGATACCTAAAGCCCCCACTGCTTCAAATTTATTATGTCCATAAGGATGCTCTCGGTCTGGTAATGGTGAAGAAAACTTAATAGCAACTAATCCTAAGACATTATTAGCACTATCCGTCACACTATGTAAAGCATCCGCCAGTAAACTTAAAGAACCTGTCCAATAACCTACAACGACTTTTAAACCCATGACGAATACATTCAGCAGGAGAGTGATAATTAAAACTTTCCTAACTTCAGTGCGGTTATCGTAAGTCATATATTTATAATTGTGATTTGTGGAAAAAAGAATGGAGAATTTATTCTCTTGCTGTACAACAATAGGTATTTATTTCTAGGAATAAATATACAGGAAATAGGTCAAAAGTTGCTAATTAGGAATTAATATCTTTATTACAGAAAAAGATTCTCAACTTCTTTGACAAGTCGGGTATCTGGGAGCATCTTGAGGTAATATGGATAATTACGAATTATTTTTAATAAGTAGCTTATGTCTTTTGTACCTTTAACACTAAATCTAGTAGAAGGTTCTGTTTCCTTCAGTTTTTCACCCCAAGCAGCGCAAGAATTAAAAGCAGAAATCAATGAATTAATGAAAAGCCTCAAAGCTGTTGCTGCTAAAACCACCCCAGGTACAGGTAAAGTCAGCCCCCAACCTTCTCTGGAATATCGTTATACTGGGGATGTATTTGTGGAGATATTTTGTAATCCTAATATCTGGCCTACTCCCTTTGCGGCTAAAGTTTTGTTAACAATTCGCAATTTAGGTATTCGGTTGACAACAGAAGCGGAACTTACCCGCGTTATTGAGGATCTTAATCAGTATTTAGAGCAGTTTTAAATTAGGTAGTAGGGAAGAAGGGGAATTTTTGCCAATAAACATCTGGTGAAAATTAAATGTGCGTATATCTCACTCCTATACAGAGTATGGGGGTGAGATAACCAGATAAGTTAGCACCCCTGACTAAACTTGTCACCAAATTCCGGTGGAGCTATTGTTACTAAGCTATTTTTTGCTTGGACTTGCTTTATGAAACATTCTATGTATATACTATGTAATAGGATTTTTAACTAGACAACACCCAAAGTAACCAAGTAATGAGTATTGGCCAGAATCAGAAAATCGCTTTGTAGAAAAAGCTATTCGTGATATTAAAAATGAATTGACGGAACGATTAAAGGACTATACGCCAGAAATTGAAAATTTGGAAGTAGTAAGACTGAGTACGTGGCCTGCCCTATTATCCATTCAAATACAAAATTCCGATGATAACTACAGTTTTAATGCGTGTGAGAAAGCGGATACACATTTTAAAACACTAATTGGAAAAGATATATTAGGAGATTTGAACCGTAACACAGAAAAATGGACTAGACACGATAGAAAGAGAGTTGCTGAAGCATTATGGCAAAATTCCTATGGAGAAGAATTTCAGCAAAATTTAAAGGAACATATTAATAAACATTTTCCCCAGTTAGTCATTCCACAAATGATAGATCGTTTTAATATTGCTGCTGGAAATGCTATCAAAGAATGGGCTTTACAAACAACAACAGCAATTCTTAATAGTTGGCAAGAAAACTATCAACAAGAATGTAAAAAGATAGAACAAAGTAGATTCGCACTTGAGCGTTTATTAGAATTTAGCACCACACAACTCAGAGAGCCTTTTGAAAGATTAGATATAGAGATTCAGCAAGCCTTTACAGGAAAGTCAAAACAACAACCAGGTTTTTACTTGGAGAAAACTCTTATTGATATATTTTCTATGTACTACAGATGCCAACTCAACAGTTAAATTAAACACCACAGATGACGCTCCATTATCTGATAGTAAACGGGAAGTTTATATCAAAATCAATATTAATGATGGTCAAAACGTGATTAATAAAAAGACGCGTTATTCCTTGAAAGAAAATCTCTCTGAAAATGTGCAAGGTTATATTGAGGAATTAAAATGTCTTATGGATCTTTCTGGTTTAGAAAAATTTAACCGCATTTAAGGACTATCTACAAAATGGACTGGAAAACAGCATCTTCCTACTACGAAACCCGTCTCACCGAAGCGTTAAACATCCAAAGACGTGCGGTAGATTTAATCAACCTCATACCAACAGAAATTCCCACCAAATTACAAGAAATACTCATCCAAGAAGCACAACCCGCACGTCGTCAACTAGAAAGACTCAAAAAACGTGAATTTCGCATTGCAGTAGTCGGGTTAGAAAAAGCCGGAAAAAGTACCTTTGTTAATGCTTGGTTAGAATGTGATTTACTTCCAGTACAGGGTACAGGGTACAGGGTACGCAGGGTACTAGGTTTCAACTTTACTTTTCGTTACTTATGTCGGTTTTTTTCCGTTCACCTACTTAGCTTTAAAAAGTAATATTATGGAGAATGGGGGGAAGAATATCTAAAAACATTAATATGTCAACAAAATTTTTTACTAATAGCGAAGAAAATACCCTAATTAACAAGTTTGCAGGGGTGTTTACATATAATCCTCATATTCAATATTTTGATGCTTTGGTAGGATATTTTAGAGCATCAGGTTATTTTAGGATTAGACCATTTTTAGACAAAGTTCCCCAGATTAGAATATTAGTAGGAATTAATGTTGATCAAATGCTCGCTAATGCTCAAAAATCAGGGCTGGAATTTTTTAAACAAGAGGAAAGGACAAGAGCAGATTTTATTCGGGAAATTCAAAAAGATATTCAAGGTGCTAATTATGATCAAGAGACTGAACAAGGGATTTTACAATTTATTGATGACATAATTCAAAACAAAATTCAAGTCAAAGCACATCCAGAAAAAAACATCCACGCGAAGGTTTATATTTTACGTCCTGAACCATTTAATCAACATACACCAGCTACGGTCATAACTGGTTCTTCTAATCTCACAGATGCAGGTTTGGGTGGGGGAAATTTTTATAATTATGAGTTTAATGTGCAATTAACGGAATATGAGGATGTGCAATTTGCGACTACAGAATTTGAGAAACTTTGGGTTGAATCTGTTGATATATTACCAGTTGATATTAAAGATATCACTAAAGAAACTTATTTGAATGCAGAAACCACTCCCTTTGAATTATATATAAAATTGCTGAGTGAATATTTTAGTGAATATGTTGGCGAAAATATTAATTATGATGCTGATTACATTGGTGATTTACCGGAAAATTTTAAAAAACTTTCTTATCAAGTTGATGCTGTAAATCAAGGTTTTAATATGTTGATTAAGCACAATGGCTTTATTTTAGCTGACGTGGTGGGATTAGGTAAAACCGTAATTGCAGCTATGGTAGCTAAAAAGTTTTTAATGGAAAATGGCAGAAACAATACTAAAATATTAGTTGTTTATCCTCCAGCAGTAGAAAAGAACTGGAAAAACACTTTCAAATATTTTAATATTGACAAATATACCAAGTTTATCACTAATGGTAGTCTTGATAAGATATTAACACAACATCAAGATTATTGGAACAAGGAAGAATATGATTTAGTGATAGTTGACGAAGCCCATAAATTTCGTCATCATAAAACTGGTGCTTTTCAAAACTTGCAATTAATTTGTAAAAGTCCCAGAATAAATCAGGGTTTAATTCCCGGTAATCAAAAAAAAGTAATTTTAGTATCTGCGACACCTTTAAATAATCGTCCAGATGACATTTATTATCAAATTCAAATGTTTCAAGACGCTAGACAGTCAACACTACCAATTACAAATTTAACTGCTTTTTTCAATCCTTTAATGGAACAGTATAAAAGTTTGAAACGATTTGAAGAATTAGATGTGAATAAACTCAGAGCAATTTATGGAGAAATTAGGAGTAAGGTGATTGAACCTATTACTATTAGAAGAACTAGAACAGATTTAGAAAATATTATTGAATATAAATTAGATTTAGCAGCGCAAGGAATTATATTTCCTCAAGTAAAACCACCTCAAAAAGTGGAATATCTCTATGTGTCAACAAATCAGTTATGTTCATTGGATGGAAGATATTATGAAATG
>NZ_KE384613.1:676-1254 GCF_000426905.1 Dolichospermum circinale AWQC131C | reverse complement strand
TACCCTTGATAATACTACTATACTTAAATATGTAAAGTTTTGTAACGACATTCAACATTTCTGTAATTAACCTATACCAAAATTATGAAAAAACAACAAATCCAAAACCTGTTTAATCAACGTTATAACCAAGCTAAATGGAAACAATTTCTAGGACAAACATTTGCTAATGTGCAATTATTATCAACTCCTGAAAACTTGACAGGTATTGATGATCATGTGGCTACTAATGCTCAAAAATTAGGCTATATATTACTTGACGAAAATGGTATTGATAGACAAATCGCAGTTTATGATAATAGTAGAGGGGAAATTGGATTACAAAAACATTTAGTTACAGAAGGTAAATATGCAGTTATAGGAGGTAAGGAAATTAATAAATATAGACAATATGGTTTATAAACTTTACGAACTAACTTATCAAGAAGTGAAAATCATAGACCCCGAATTTGCATTAACAGAAAAAGAATATGCAGACATAAAAATAGATAAGTAAGGTACATAAATTCTATCAAAAAATAGATTTGTCATATCTGACGCACCCTACAGTGCTATAATAGCAAATGATCACAAATATC
>NZ_KE384613.1:423-649 GCF_000426905.1 Dolichospermum circinale AWQC131C | reverse complement strand
CAACGTAGAAAAAATAGAACAAATATTAAAAGATGATGATAACGACTATCAAATAGAACTACAAGAAGGCAATATTTTAATTATGGGTCCATCGGATATAGAATCTAGTGAAATTGGCGCTGAATTGATTAGATTATTAGGTAATTGGATAAAACCTCGTAAATTAGGAAGAATATTTGACTCCAGTGGTGGGTTTATTATGCCAAATACTGATTTACGCGCTCCA
>NZ_KE384613.1:0-394 GCF_000426905.1 Dolichospermum circinale AWQC131C | reverse complement strand
AGAGATTTTGGTAATTTAGTTCCCGATTTAGTAGTAGAAATTAAATCAAAAACTGATAGAGTTGCTAAATTAGAAGATAAACTCAAATTGTTTTTAGAATTAGGTGCAAAGGTAGCAATTCTAATTAATCCTGATGAATTAACTGTTACTGTTTATCGTCCTGATGGTAAAATTACATTATTAACAGAAGATGATAAATTAACTGTAAGTGAATTATTTCCTGGTTGGGAAATTGCTATTTCTGAATTATGGCCTCCTGTATTTGAATAAGTATTTACAGCACTTCCCGATGTTATGAGGTACAAGAACCCCACCCCCAACCCCCTCCCCGCAAGCAGGGGGTTTTCATTCTCCGAGGTAAAGAAGAAAAGAATAGTGATCTTTTCTTGATAAA
>NZ_KE384612.1:168746-175901 GCF_000426905.1 Dolichospermum circinale AWQC131C | reverse complement strand
GGAATTATTATCCTGTTTAGCGATCGCTCCTTTCCTTTATCATACCCTAATTCAGCAATGCCACTTAATTCTATAGGTCGTGTTACAACTTACAAGTCTCAACGCGAGAGAAGATCAACATATATACCAATATATACATATACTTTTTATTATACATACGAGGAAAGTTTCCGAACTGCACCTTTTGTGTCTTGTTATCAAAAGTAATATCTTGGTAGTAGAACCATTGTCCTCCCCTTCTCCAACCTACCTTGTCCCCAAAAGCTTCCCAAATTTTCTTGTCGTAGTTTCTCGTTCCACCCAAACCTTGATAAATCTTTCTTTGAACAGAAAACCCAAATTTACCATTACTGTATTTTACCCATAACTGGTCAATAATGCGAAGGTCTTCACAGGAAAAATTATCAATACTACTAGTGTTCAGCCAACCTTGCTGTTCCCGCTGCGCAACTGCTAATATTACTCGTAAAGTTTCCTTGTCTGCTTCCTGCCACTTCCTGGCCGCGAGTAAGTCACGCAGTTTTCTATAGTCCATTCCAGAGGATGATTTTAATTTTAGCTCTTTATTTACAGATTGAGGAGTAGAATTTTGACGAGTGAAAATTTGTCTCACCTTAGATAGGAAAGAAGAATAACTTTTCCCTTTAGGTCTAGAGATACTTTGCTGCTGTCTTTGCTGTACCGGAACGGGAGGATAATAAACCGGTGGTGGTGTGGGAATATCCGCAACGGGTTTAACCAAAACTGGTGTGGGAATATTCGCAACAGGTTCAACCCAACGTGGTGTGGGAATATTCGCAACAGGTTCAACCGACAAACCTAACAACTCCCGAAACTCCCGCACAGTTTGAGGACGGTTTATGGATTCTAACTCCATTCCCTTAATAATAGCAGCATTTACCCGATCGCTAATCTGTTGATTATATTTTTTCGGCGGTGGTAAAAGTACATCATATTCAGCGCGATAATTAGAAGGAATAGGAACTCTGGTAGTTAGCAAGGTATACAAAGTTGCAGCTAGAGCATAAACATCTGTATAATAACCAAAATGTCCGTGACGTTGATATTGTTCTATAGGTGCATAACCTTCCGTTTTCACCTCTGTCATGCTTCTGATCTTACCAGGTTTAAATTCCCGCGCTAACCCAAAATCAATTAAAACTGCTTCATTGCTTTTGGGTCGCAACAAAATATTACTCGGTTTAATATCCCTGTGTAAAAGTCCCCGTTCATGAATACATTCTAAAGCTTGTCCAATTTGGTCAATATAGCGCAAAGCTTCCGTTTCTGACAACCACCCATTTTCACTGAGATAAGCTCGTAAATTGTACCCATTAATATGTTCCATGACAATAGCCCAAAGTCCATCTTCGACAAAATTGTCGTAAACTCTGACAACATGGGGATGATAGCATTTTGATAGGTCTAATGCTTCCTTACGGAACTTCTTTTGTCTTTTTGCAAAATCTGGTTTTTCCTGTTGTTGACGGTTGAGAGTTTTAATTACAACCAACCTGTTTTCCTCCGTGTCTAGTGCTAAATAGGTTTCACCAAAGCCACCAGCGCCGATGACCTTTTTAATGATATACTGTCCATTCTGTAGTGGTGTGTTAGGTATCCAAGCTTGCATAATATCAGAATCAGGATGTCTAGGACTAAAGTATCTGTAAGATTTAAGAGAGTGTTTGCAAAGTCTAAATTTATACTTTTAAAGCAGATAAGAAAGATGCTTTCAATAGGCTAGGTTATGCAAAGGAATACACAGACTCAACTTATCTATTTAGATTAGAAAGCCTTGATTTTACCTTATTCCACGTAGGTAGATGGAGTTAGTTTATACAGTAGCTTTCACCCACGGACATAGACAAGTATGATGATATTCACCAATAGCCTGCATGGCCTAGCCATCAATTTTTAAAACATCCTCATCAGGTGTATATAATGAATTTGTATCATCCTCATCTTAACTTCTCTCTGTGTTCCTTAAACACCCCTGGGTGAGAAAAACCTATTCCTCCTTGAGAAACTCCAAATATCCCTGACTCAGTTCCTCCACAGATAAATCATAAAATAGTTTACCATGTTCAGTCGTTGCTAAATCTGGATTTGAACCCATACGACCATCTGAATAACGAGAACGAAAATCAATAGCACCATAAATGTTATGTCCACCAGCAACTTCTGGAGAAAGAAATGCTTTTTTAATTACTTCTGGATAAACATATTTAGTAACAGCTACTTCACTAGGAGTAGCATGAGAACCTTCTTGATCACCATACAATTCTTTGGCGAGTTTGTAAACCGAACCAGCCATAAACCAATTAGCAATTTGACATTTAACTTTGGCAAAATTGGGAATTTGTAGGTCTTCTAAATGAGCATAAGTTTCAGAAAAAGCAGCTTTGAGAGTCGCAATATTTCCCCCATGTCCATTAATAAAATAAAACTTGGTAAAACCAGCTTTGACTAAACAGGTTAAATAATCTTTAACTACTAAGATTAAAGTGCTTGGACGTAAACTAATTGTTCCCGGAAAAGCTGTATGATGTAAAGCCATTCCCACATTAATTGTCGGCCCAACCATTGCTTGAGTTGCTTCCCCTACACCCTTTGATATAGATTCTGCACAAATTGCGTCTGTACCAATTAGTCCTGTTGGTCCATGTTGTTCTGTTGAACCAATGGGTAAAATAATCCCTGAAGACTTTTGTAAATAAGTTTCAACTTCCGGCCAAGTGCTTAAATGTAAGAGCATTTTTTATTAAAAATTAAGCAGTTTACAACTAAATCATTGAAATCATTATCATTCCCAGAATCCCCACTTCTGAAATATATTCATATTATAATTATCTTTACTAATTAATTATAATATCAAACATAATCTAAAAAAAGAAGTCGGGGATCTCATTTGTAAATTAACCAACAATTTCCCACCAGCCAAAACCAGGTCCAATAAATCTGATTGTGATCCAGACAACAACCATAGTACCAATACCTATCCATGCACCACGAGTAGTGATAGCTACAAATTGTGAAGCTTGAGTTTTAGTAATGGGAACCCAAGGTAATATTCTTGCAGTATTTTGTCCGTATTCTTCCCCTAGTGAATTTTTACGGCGTTTTGCTTCACCCATAATTTTATCCTTGACTTTCTTGACAAGTTCAATTTAGATTTTAATAGAAATCAGTTATTAGTTGATGATTGTCGCCATTAATTAACTAGAATCATCTTCATTATTGGTGGAAAATAAACTAGGATCAAGGTAGTTTAAACGTGCTAAGGGACTCAAAGAAGAGAGAATTTGCGCTCCATAACTGCGGTTAACAACACGAGTATCTAATAAAGCTACAATACCTTGATTCTCGCGTACAGGTGCGATCGCTCTTTGTAATTCATTCATGGCTTTTGGTAACAGATATAAACGAAACCAGTCTTGATGCGATCGCTTGTAATGAGCTACCCTACCGGCTACCAAGGGATTTTCTAAAGATGGTAAGGGTAAAGTGGCAATAATTAATAATCTGGGCGCTGGTAAAACACTTTGATTTTCACGCCAAAATTCCCAACCGCTAATCAAAATCCCATTTTCATCTAAACAAGTCTTTTCCACCAGCACCCGTGAACCAAATTCCGAGGCCAGAATTGCCCCTACCCTAGCCTTTAGTGGCACGTCTCCTATCAATATTACCGTCATTCCTGGGGCTGTGGCACTCAAACATACTAAAGTACGAACTTGATGAATTAAAGCTCCTTGAAATTCCGGTGTATTTGGTAAAGGCAACTTATAAGGAACATAAAGTTGAATTGCTTCTCCTTGACTATCAGCAGCAAACTTTAAACAGGTAACATCTTCTAAACCCAAACGTTGACGAAAAAGGGGTGCTTCCGTTTCTGGTTCTAAAGCACTACCAATGAATACTACAGGTTGACGCTGCCAAATTGGTGCGATGATTTTACTTAATTCTATAGGAGCATAATATAAAGAAAATAACCCTTGACGACGAGCAATAGTCGCCCAGAACAGGGGAAAGTCAGAGGTAGAACCGAGGCAAGAATCTTGTAAATTAGGGATTTTTTGCCAGAAATTCCGCCAAGGTTCAGGAAGATGATTTGGCTCTAAAGATAAGTATAAACCTTGTAAAATTTCGATTTCTGACTGAGAAATTAGATAACAGTGATAGGGATTTTCCGGGTGCTGAAATAATTGATGTGTCAGTTGTACCTTAGCTTCCCGAATTAACTCAACTTGATATGGATAAGCGAGCATTAACTGATCCCAATCCTGGGGTTGAATAGTTTCAGTTAACTGAAAACGCACCCAATCTTCTAAATCGTCAACACCATCAATAATTGTGGGAATATGAGCAGGAAAGGGATTGTTATGAGCCAATTGTCCCTTCAACCAAGCAGCGGGGGAAATCAATAGCAAACCCTGAAAATCGGGACTTGGCCAAGTGTCACCAGTTCTAATGGATTTATTCGCTGGTAGCCACTGCTGGAGTCGGGGAATTTCTACCTTTAACAACCGTTGCTGTACGGTTTCCGAGGTGACAATAATTACAGAACCATGCCACATTAAAGCAGAGGCGATAAAACTGGTGCGATATCGGCCTTGGTGTCCACAACCCGCCCCAACTTGAATTAAAGCGCTGCGTCCCAAACGCAAAGCGCGTGCTACCAACCTAGCCATGGTTAAATGATGAGGCCAAGAAGGGAAACCCGCCTGCGATCGCAGGAAGTTATGTAATGATAAATGAACTTCTGCTTCAATCACGCGCTTTATATTCCATAACAAGTGTTTTTTTGAAACTACCTCATGAACATGATCAAGAGTCAAGAGGGAATAGAAATTCCGAACCACGGACAACGGACAACCCACAACCCACAACCAACTTATTATCTAAATTATGCCAACTTATACAGGAATTTCCAGTGCAGCCTTCAGACATCCATTAGATACCCAAGCAGAACAAGCTTTACGCAGTTTACCGGGCTTTGACTTAATCGCTCGTAAATTTGTAGAATTTGTCTATGAACGCCCTCAACTTGTTTATTTAATGGGTAACTCCATACAAGTCGGACCCCGGCAATATTCTAGTATTTACCAGATTTTCCGGGAATGTGTCCGGGATTTGGACATTAGCAGTGAACCGACATTATTTATTGCCCAAGATGCTCAAGTCAATAGTTACGCACTAGGACAAGACAACCCATATATAGTCGTTAACACTGGGTTACTAGAGTTACTCAATGAGTCGGAACTGCGGACGGTGTTGGCTCATGAACTAGGCCATATTAAATGCGGTCATACTATTTTAATCCAAATGGCGATGTGGGCGATGAATGCCGCTTCTGTCCTGGGTGAATTAACCTTGGGTTTAGGTAATTTTGTCAGTCAAGCCTTGATTTATGCCTTTTTTGAGTGGCGACGCAAAGCTGAGTTATCGGCTGATAGAGCGGCTTTATTGGTCATGGATGATTTAAATCCAGTCATGTCATCTATGATGAAACTTTCTGGAGGTAGTAATAAATATGCCCATGAATGTAGTTTACAGGAATTTATTCAGCAGTCAGAAAAATATCAAGCACTAGATGATGACGGGCTGAATCAAGTATATAAGTTTTTAATCTACAATGGCGCTCAGGGAATGATGTTAAGTCATCCTTTTCCGGTGGAACGCTTGCACTATTTACGCAGTTGGGCGGTATCAGAAGAATACCAGGAAATTAAAAGGGGTAATTATCAGCGTTCTCCTGTTGGTGCAGTTGATGTGACACCGGCAAAATCTGATAATGAAGTGGAAAAGTTACGAAAGGAAATTGAAAGGTTACAAGAGGAAATTAACAAAGTCAAAAAATAAATGACAAAACCCCTGATTTCTTGTAGAAGTCAGGGTCTAAATTAATAAAGCGGGTTCTAATTGCTGAGAATGAATAAATTTTAATTTTTCTGCCGTTATTTAAGGTTATTTTAACAATAAAATTTTTTCTTATTCTAGTATATTTGCTCCTTAATGTACTAAAATGTCTGTATTTTGCATTGCTTACTTGATAAAGCCATTTTACACAGGGAGTAGAAATTGTATTATGTCCACAGATGATAAAAACGATTTTATTAAAAATTGGGCGATCGCTGGAACTATATTTTTGTTTTTCATAGCTGTTGCTGTTACAGTTTATTTCATCTCAATGATTTTAACTACTGACAAAGAAGATTTATTAAGAAACAAATATGAATATATTGTTGAAAGTCTTAAAATATTAGGTTTATTCATTAGTGGAGGGGCAGTAATTGTTAATGTTTACTTTGCAGGTAGACGTGCAGAGGCTATGGAAGAGACTGCAAAGGCTACAAATAGAAATGCAGACGCAGCAAATAAAAATGCAGAAGCCGCAAATAAAAATGCAGAAGCCGCAAATAAAAATGCAGAAGCCGCAAATCAAAAACAAATTACAGAAAGGTTTTCTAAAGCTATTGAACAGCTTGGGAGTGATAAACCTGAAATTATATTAGGTGGAATTTATACTTTAGAACGAATTGCGAGAGATTCCGAACCAGACCAATGGACAATTATGGAAGTTCTGACAGCTTTTGTCCGTCAGAATGCACCTATTATAAAAGAAAATGAGTCACAATCTCCAGAAGATCAGGAAAAATTCCTAAAACTTAGAATTTCTATTCAAGCGTGTTTAACTGTGATTGTAGAACGTAAACACCCAGATTTAAAAAATAAACGTCTTGATTTAACTAAAGTTAATATTAGTGGATTCAACCTCGTAGGATTCAAACTCAAAGGATTCAAACTCACAGGAGCCAACCTCACAGGAGCCAACCTCACAGGAGCCAACCTCATAGAAGCCGACCTCATAGAAGCCGACCTCTCAGGAGCCGACCTCATAGAAGCCGACCTCTCAGGAGCCTACCTCACAGGAGCCAACCTCACAGGAGCCGACCTCACAGGAGCTACAATGCCAGATGGGTCAATTCATGATTAAGAGGAATAAAATTACTGAAATCTCAGACTAAAAATGCCATAATAGAGACTCAAACCTTTATACTACTACTGGCGTTGTTGATCATGACTAAAGTATATTGTAGTTAATAGCAGACTTGATGATACAGGGGTTTCCGCTTTTATGAGGTACATCTTAAT
>NZ_KE384612.1:108601-168736 GCF_000426905.1 Dolichospermum circinale AWQC131C | reverse complement strand
GCTTGCGGGGAGGGGGTTGGGGGTGGGGTTCTTGTACCTCATAACATCGGGAAGTGCTGTATGCCTAACTTCATTAATGAAATACAACAAGAAATAATTGTATTTTTTAATTAAGAAAAATTATATCATCAAAAAGATGATAGCATTGACGGGTGAGAGGTGAAAGTAATAAGGGGATAGGAAATAGGCAAGAATTTTACCAATTACCAATTACCAATTACTAATTACTAATCACCAATCATCAAATTAATTAACTTTCAGTTTCGCAATCAGGAACACCTTCTCTAAACACTCGACTAGCGAGAATATCTGCTGCTTCGATGGTAATTAAATCCTGTTTTTCTAACAGTTTACCACTACTTAATAAACGATTTGCTTGCCGTAAACGCGCTCTATCTATAGCATTACGGACACTTCTAGCATTAGCAAAATGGGGCATGGTCTTCCGTTTAATTAAATATTCGCGGAAGGCTTTTTCAGCATCAGGACTAAAGCAATAGTTTTGTGCTTTGACTATGGATTGGGCAATTACCATTAAATTATCCACGCCATAATCGTTAAATTCAATATGTAGTCCAATGCGAGAATTCATCCCCGGATTACTATGAAAAAACCTTTCCATGTGGTCCTTATAACCGGCAAGAATGACAACCAAATCATCACGTTGGTTTTCCATTACCTGCATGAGAATTTCTATTGCTTCTAAACCAAAATCTCCCGGATAATCTGGACGGTATAAAGTATAGGCTTCATCAATTAACAAAACGCCACCCATGGCATTATTTAATACTTCTCTGGTTTTGGGTCCGGTTTGTCCCATACCTTGACCGACTAAATCATCTCGCGTCACTAACATGACATTTTCCTTGCGGATATATTCCAGACGGTAGAGAATTTCCGCCATACGCATTGCTACAGTGGTCTTCCCCATACCCGGATTGCCTAGAAATGTCATGTGTAGACTGGGCGCACCTGCATTTAATCCTAAGCCTTTACGAATCCGGTCAACCAACAACAAGGCCGCCATTTCTCTAATCTTATTTTTGACGGACTTTAACCCGACTAACTCCTGGTCTAACTTATCGAGAATTTCCTGAATATGAGATTCTTGAAAAGCTGCTTCTAAATCTATTCCCTCATTTTGACCTGTTTGTTTTTCTAATAACTGTTCTGTCATGACTATCACCCTTGCTAATGAATTTTATGATAGCCTGGGGTCGGGAAATATAAAAGAACATAATATTTATATGTCTGATATGTTTTTCTTTATTATCAATTTCTGAATTTAGTCATAGAGAAAACATTATCTATTTTACCCCACCCCCAATATAGAAATAACTTAATTTTCTTGTCTGTCTCTTGAAATTAGGATTTATGCTGTTCTCTACTAGTAAATATGTTCTGTCAAAAATCAATACTTTTCCATGTCTAGCACGTAGTCACCAAAAATAGAAAAATTATCTAATGCTATTCCTGTAGCTAGAATTGGATTTAAGCTGTTATTAACATTAAAATCAACATGATTAGTAAATTGACACAACGGTTATTGGCTTTGGTACTTGTCTTTGTTTCCGCATTTTTCCTATGGGAAATTCCTTTGGCTTCAGCAAATCACTATTTTACTAACTCTGGGGAAATTAAGGATAATATCGAATTGTCTAAAAGTGATTTTACTCCCCAAGAAAATCAAGCATTACAAGCTATTCGTCAGCGACGAAATAAAGAAATTGCCAGAATTTTAAATTTATCTCAACGTCAGTTACTTGTCCATAAATTACACAATGGCAACAATATTGATCAAGCTTTAGACTCATTAAATCTAAGTTCTGAACAACGAGAATTAGTAAATTCTATAAATGTATTCACTAATTTGAAATTGAAAGGAATTTTTTCCCGTCATGCTTTACTTGACAGTGATAAATAAAGTTAGATCTGGGAAATTGTAAATTATGCCAGTTGTGAGAAATTTCATATTTCTGCGACTGGTAACTAAATAAATATAAACCTGTGATAATATCAGATCAAATCAAATTTCAGAATTTCCAGCCTTAGTTAAATAATTAATCCTTAATTTAGAGTTAATTCTCCTCGCATAACTGTTACAGCTTGTCCAGAGATAAAAACGCGGTTTTTTCCTGGATAATATACTTTTACCACTCCACCCCGACGGGAAGCTTGATAGGCTAAAAACCGATCTTTTCCCAATTTATCCCGCCAAAATGGTGCTAAACAACAATGTGCTGCACCTGTTACCGGGTCTTCATTAATCCCTAAACCGGGAGCAAAAAAGCGGGAGACAAAATCATATTCTGAGTCAGAATTAGCGATGCTAGTGACGATAATATCAGCTTTAGGTAAAGTTTTCATTTGTTGGAAATTCGGCTGCATTTCTCTAACTAATTGTTCAGATTCTACTTCAACTAAATAACCGAGAGAATTTTCAAAAACAGATTTATAAGTCACTCCTAAAACTTGACTTAATTCTGGAGGTGCTGTTACAGTTTGAGAGAGATTTACCGGAAAATCCAACTGAATCCAATCATTTTCGAGTTTAGCTATTAAAATACCACTTTTTGTATAGAAATGAGCCGCTTGATTTAATAATAAATGTCCTTGAGACCATAATACATGAGCACTGGCTAAAGTTGCGTGTCCACAAAGAGGAACTTCTACCGTTGGTGTAAACCAGCGCAAATTAAAACCGTCATTTTGTTTCACCAAAAAAGCGGTTTCTGATAAGTTCATTTCTTGAGCGATATTCTGCATCCATAACTCAGATTTGGGACTATCTAAAACACAGACAGCCGCAGGATTTCCCGTGAATGGAATATTAGTAAAAGCGTCAACTTGAGTAATAATTTGGGTCATTTTGGGCTAGGAGTTATAAATCTCTAACAGGATGTTTTAAAAGTAGCATCCCGCAATTTTTACCCCCTGCTATAAGCAGCAGAGAGTTTTCAAAGTCAAAGATAAAAAAGAACAGCTTATGGACTAGCCGTAGGAGATGATGATGTAGAATTAGGCGCAGAAACTGCTGCTACCTTATTAATTTCGTCCTTATACTCAGCCGGAGCTAAGGCTCTAGCTTTATCAAATAAAGGTTTCGCTTCAGCAAGCTTTCCTTGTTGTTTAAATAGCATTGCCTTTGCTAAAACGGGACGAAAATCTTGAGGATCTTGATTAATTGCTTGATCATACACAGCAATAGCCTGAAGCTCCTGCTTCTGAAAAGCGTAGACATTACCTAAAAGGATTTGAATAGCAATTACATCCCCACTGCCAGGCTGAATAGTATTAGCACTCTTCGCAGCCGTTAAGCTTTGTTCTAATAAGCCAATAGCTGCTTCTGGACGCTTTTGATTTAATTGCAAACTGACCATACCCTGTAAAGCCTTCAAATCTGTCGGTTTTGCAGTTAAAATAGTACGATAAGTTTGGGCTGCTCCTTCCTGATCACCAATTTGTTGTTTAGCTTGAGCCAGTAAAACCCCATACTCTGACTTTTGGGGATTAAGTCTAGCAAGTTTTTCCAAAGGTTCAATCACAACTTGAATATCCGCCGGTTTAACTTCCCCTGGGCTTTTTTGACTCAACAACTGTAAACGGGCTTGCAAAAGCCCCTTGAGTGCAGTTTGATTTTCTGGCTCTTTCTGTAAAACTAATTCATAGCCCCGGACTTGATCTTCTAATTTTGGATTTTGCTGTAATGAAGATCCTTGATTCTCAGTATTGGCCTGATTCTGTGGTAACGATTGGGGTTTGTTAAATGTTGTAATTATGGGCATAACAGAAACCCCCACAAAAGCAACAACAGCGAAAGCCAAGACTACTCGAACCATCCAGCGATTACGCGATTCAGACACAATATTATTCTACTCCTAAATGTTAACAAAATGTAAGTGTATAGAACCAAAGCCATGCTACACTATCAGCAGATTTTAAATTGTGGATTTATTCTTGATCTAAATCCTAACAATGAAATTAATTACAAATTGCAAAGTTAAAAATTTCCAAAACTTTGCGGAATACGGTCATTTATCTGTGAATTTTATAACAAATAAATATCTATCCTGCTAAAGTAAGTGATGACTTTAGGAAGATCCGTCAGAATTATAGCTATGCTATGCTGCCGATAACCTAGCGTGGCCTTAGCCTCAATGGTTATGAAGAGGCTAAATTACACATTTAGTGTATAAATGTGAGATTTTGCTTACTTCTGTTCATATAAAGCATCAAGCGAAAGGCTAGATTAAAAGGAAATATACTTTGATCAGCCACACGCTTGCTCTTTTCTACCTGTCTTTGTCAAATCCTACCAAGGGATAAGTCTTGTGCCGCAAGGAGTTTTTATGAATTCCGACCTGATGCCATCTTCTCAATCCTCAAATTCCACAGCCTCTAAACAAGGCAAAAAAGAGATTTCACCCCCTGTTAATGCTCATACATTAGCAGACCAATCCTCTCAACTGGAAAATTCTGTCATTGACCTAAGTAAATCCGATGCTAACGGGCATTTAGTTAATCGAGAACAACCAATTCCACCTCCGAGTGAACCAACCCAGTACCGAGCTATTGGCCTAGTTCGCGGATGCTATCATGCCAGTAGTGAACAGTTTACCCAAGGAACACTGCTGACCAGCGATGGGGTTGAACTTAATGCCGTCCTATTAGGTCGGATTATGAGTTTAGTCAAAAATCACTTAGACCTAGAAAAAGAACATCTATGGGTAGTTTATCCCCGCACCAGACAAGAAAATGACGCATTACACCTGCAAATTGTTGGCGTTTGGGAACCAGAAAATCTGACGAAAAATGCACTAGATGAACATAGCCCAGATGGGATTACTCAAAAGTTACACAACTCGACAGTAGTTTCTGATCATCTCAAACCCTCATCAGCTGTTGCCGATGGCGGTTTTTCTGTGCGCGGTGAGGTAGTTTACCAGTCTTTTGATGAAAAGAGTTTGGTTGTGAAAATCAAGCAATCTCCCCGGAAAACTACTGATAAAGCTAAATATTTTAAGTTGAAACTCAAGGGCATATTAACCACCAAAGCCGTCGGTAAGTTCTGGGACTTCAATGTTAAACGGGAATCGGATATTTTAGTAGTAATTAATGCCGAAGCGATCGCTGATTTACCCAAAAAACGTAGACCGCCATTCAAAGCCGCGTCCCGTGGTGTTGCTAACAGCGGTACTAGAAAACCATTCGCCCCCCGACGCAATGGTGAAGCCCCACGTCCCATTAGAAAGACAGCAGGTGATCCCACGGTCATTACTAAACCTATACCCAAAACCCCCACTCCTATGCCAATTAAGAGGCCTAAGCCGACCGGGGAATAGGTAATTGGTCCGTTGTCCGTTGTCCGTTGTCCGTTGTCCGTTGTCCGTTGTCCGTTGTGAAATGATGATTAATGGGTACAGAAACACGGAATTTGCTGAAGAATTTCCCTCTTTGTCTTTCTTCTTGCTTGTTTTTTCTTCTTTCTTACTCCTGACTCTGTGACTTCTGACTCCTTCTAAAACTCTGTCCAACGATCTTGAGGTAAAAAAGAACGCTCCATTGGTATCGGGGCTACTGGTTCAGTTAGGGTAAATATCCCCTCTTTAATCCATTGTTTCAACTCTTGGGCTACTTTTCGGGAAAGAAATAAACTCGCTAAAGATGCTACTCGTACCGTTCTCCCTTCGATAGTAATACGTCCAGATTTAAGTTGGGCGTAACTGACTAAACCGAAGGTAGGACGGACACGACGAGGAATGGAAAAATCTACAATTGGCGCTACTAAGTCTCTGTCTTGGACAGCACACCGTTCTATCACTTCCACATTTAAAACTGGTAAAGGCACGCCTACACCCATCATTAAGGATGGTCCATAGCTTTTAAAGTAACAACCTCTTATCCATCGGGCATCCATTTGTTTGGCATCGCCAATTAACGCTAAAGTAGCTGAAGGTCCAATCGGTGTCCGATTTTCTAACCGCTTTTGCAAGGGGAAATGTTGTGTCCCCTCCCAAGCTACATAACCAATACCCCCAGCTAAGAAAATCTTTGTCCCAATACCAACAATTTGTAAATCGGGGTCATTCAGCAACGGTGACAGCGAACCAGGGTTAGAATAAACTGCATTCCCTAAACGTGGCTGTAACGGTCCTAAATACGTATGAAGTGGGCGATCGCCACCATTCACACCAACAATAAAATTTTGATAAAGATTACGCGGGTTAAATAAATAAAACTGATTAATCGTGTCACGGGTGATAGTGGTTTCAAATGTAGCCCTGGGATAACAATCGGTAACTTGTCCAATAGCACGTACTTGGATAGATTTACCCGCAATTAAATCCTCAATTACATGACCCCCTCCACGTTCTCGCACGTCTTCCCCATCTATGGTGTCAACTGGACAACTAGCACCTAAGTATAAATCCACAGCCCCAAACCCAGAGTATGCTGGTACTCCATCTAACCAGCAACGCCGAATTTTTATCGGTGGATCAGTATGTCCTAAGTTAATAATTGCACCACTTGACTCCATTGGTTCAAATGTACCAGTGGTAATTACATCTACTTCCTTAGCAGCTTTATTAACACCAACTTCTCCAACTCGTGCCTTCAATTCTTCAGCAGTCCAGACTATCGCCCGTTTTTGGCTGATTTTATCATTAATCTCCGCAATTGTTCGCATTTTTAATTCAGTTGTAGGTTGGGTTTAAAAAAACCCAACATTTCCGTGTTGGGTTAGGTCTTCAGCACGCTACGCGAACACTCTGTTTTACCCAATTGACAATCTATCAGGATTGTATTCTCATTGTGCTTCAGACGCGGGAATTACATCACAAAACAAAACCCTTACCCTTCAAATATTGTGAAAAAGCCACGAGTCATCAAACTTGTGACTATCAAAAACTATGCGCCCGCTGTCAAAATCAATTTTTCCAGGATAAAGGTTATTCAAAATACTGTCACTCGTACCCGTGTTGTACCACCTATCACCTCTCATCTACCCTGAATTTAACAGAATCAGCATGGGAAGGTAAACCCTCTGTAGTTGCTAATGTGTCAATGGCCAATGCCACTTTTTCTAGTGCGGTTTGCGAGTATTGGATAATACTTGAGTGTTTTAAAAATGTTTCTACCCCTAAAGCCGAAGCATAACGGGCAGCGCCAGAAGTAGGTAGGGTGTGATTTGGACCTGCCAAATAGTCTCCCACTGCTTCCGGTGTAGAACTACCCAGAAAAATTGCCCCCGCATGGCGAATATGGTTAATTAAAGCCCAAGGATCAGCAACTTCTAATTCTAAATGCTCTGGTGCAAACTCGTTAGAAAGTTCCGCTGCGGCAGACAGAGATTCCACCACCACAATTAAACCATAATGGGCGATCGCTTTTTCCGTATCTAGCCGGCGCGGGTGATTTACCAATTGTCTTTCTACCTCGATTTGCACTTTTTTAGCCAAAATAGCATCTGTGGTCAGCAAAATCGCGGCGGCCATAGGATCATGTTCTGCTTGCGCTAACAAGTCCGCAGCTACATATACAGGATTAGCCGTTTCATCAGCAATTATTAGCACCTCACTAGGACCGGCTAAAGAATCAATACCCACAGTTCCGTAAACTAATTTTTTCGCCAAAGTGACATAAATATTACCAGGTCCTGTAATTACATTTACTTTGGGAATAGTTTCTGTCCCATAAGCCAAAGCCCCAATAGCTTGAGCGCCACCAATTCGGTAAATTTCCTGAACTCCTGCTTCTTGAGCCGCTACCAAAACCGCAGGATTAACCATTTTACCTCCTCTCACAGGTGTCACCATCACCACCCGTGGCACCCCCGCTACTTTGGCCGGAATGGCATTCATTAACACTGTACTCGGATAACAAGCCCGACCACCTGGTATGTATAAACCCGCACAGTCTACTGGCGTGTAGCGCTTACCTAATACTACTTCATCATCGCCAAATTGTACCCAGCTTTTAGGAACTCGCTGACGATGAAAAGTCTCTATTTTTTGGCAAGCTAGGCGAATAGACCGCAGCAAATCCTTAGATACCTGTTGATATGCTGCATCTAATTCTGAACCTGTTACCTTTAGCTCTTCTGGTTTTAGGGTTTGCTGATCAAATTCTGCTGTATAGTGTAGTACAGCCTTGTCCCCTTGGCGCTTCACCGCTTGCAACACTTCGCGTACTGTTGCTTCTTTGTGAATTACCTGTTCATCCTGGGTGCGTCCGCAGATCCTTTGTAGTTCTGCTCTAACGTCAGCTTGCTCAGTAATAATTCGCAGCATGGAGTAATGACAATGCAAAATTTTACAATATTCTCAAACCAGAACCAGGTTTAGGCTTTTTACTCGCCATTACAGCATGACATCAATAGCAAGTTATTCAAAAATAGCTTAAAAGCTAACTATGTAAGCTTTTTGACCTTTCCTTTGATTCTTAACTTTTGACTCAGCCCTGCCTGACTAGGTTATCAACCTGGATCTGATTCTCTTCTCTAGCTTAACCTGGATTTTTTTTGATACTACTTTATAAAACTCAACCAACTCAGGAAATTTCACACTTCTCCCACAATTAATTCCCGCAATTGCACCCTTTTTTTCCTCAATTACTCATTTTACCTTATTTCCCCACTTCTCAATTTCTAGCCCTTCTAGCCAAATAAAAATTTTTTTCTGGAAATTATAACATTGGCGAAAATAATGCTATATTAATTAAACCTAGTAGTGTGTGTACATAATTAATAGTCTTTTTTGGAATTACTGTGGCGAATACAAAGTCTGCTCTTAAACGCGCCCAAATCGCAGAACGCAACCGACTGCGTAATAAAGCATATAAATCAGCTGTAAAAACGCTGATGAAGAAATACTTTAGTTCTGTAGAAGCTTATGCAGCTAATCCGACAACAGAACTCAAGCAGGAAGTAGAAGTAAAAATGTCCGAAGCTTACAGCAAAATTGATAAAGCTGTGAAGAAAGGCGTGCTTCATCCCAACAATGGGTCCAGGAAAAAGTCAAGACTGGCTCACAAACACAAAACCCTCACAGCTTAGTAGGGGTAATCCCCCCGTGGTTGCCCCGGCAATCCCCCTGTGGTTGCCCGAAAAACACGGGTAGAGGCAATCCCCCCGGGTTGCCCCAGAAATCCCTCCGTGGTTGCCCTGGTTTGTAGGAAGAGTGCCAAAATATAACAGAAACCTTATTCTTAGAGGTAATTTACCAATTACCCCGTGTTCTATTTAGCCAAAGTCCTGGTCGCTTTATCCCTGACCATTGAACATTGACAACTAACAAGCCATGCAACTCGTAGATACCCACGTACACATTAACTTTGACATTTTTCAGCCAGATTTAGCAGCAGTCCGCGCCAGGTGGCAAGCAGCAGGAGTAGTCCGATTGATCCACTCCTGTGTTCACCCGCAAGAATTTGCCAGCATTAGCCACATAGCAGCCCAGTTCCCCGAACTCAGCTTTGCTGTAGGGCTACATCCTCTAGATGCTGATAAATGGGATCAGCAAACAGCTACCCTAATCAAGTCTTTGGCCAGTTCTCATTCCCAAGTGGTAGCCATTGGGGAAATGGGTCTGGATTTCTACAAAGCAGATAACTATCAGCATCAACAAGAGGTATTTACATCACAATTGGCCATCGCCTGTGAACTGAATTTACCGGTGATCATCCATTGTCGTGATGCTGCACCAGCAGTGAGGGATATATTGCAAAAATGGCGAGATTTGTATGGGGAAAGGTTACGGGGTGTCATGCACTGTTGGGGAGGGACACCAGAAGAAACTCAATGGTTTCTAGACTTAGGTTTTTATATCAGCTTTAGTGGAACTGTAACATTTAAAAATGCTTTAACTATTAAAGAAAGCGCGGTTATGGTGAGTAGTGATAAATTACTCATAGAAACAGATTGCCCCTTTTTGTCACCCGTACCTAAACGCGGTGAAAAACGCAATGAACCCGCTCATGTTTATTATGTAGCGGCGGCCTTAGCCGAACTACGAGGCGAAACAATCGAGGAAATTGCCCAGAAAACCACCGAAAACGCTTGTAAATTATTCGGTCTAGCACTATAGATGACAATCACATTCCCAAGATGAATATTGATTTGACTCATCATACATCTAAAAAATAAAAATGTGCTAAAATTATTTACTCTCAAATATTGAGGTTAAGTCATAATGTATAGAGAAAGGACAACAATTCTTAACAAATTCTGTAAATGTAATCGTATTAACTGTAAAATGCCCGTGAATTATTGGTTTTAAGCCCCTGAATCAATCTCAACAATCATGGTTACTTGACAACCAAATCTAAAATCCAAAATTGTCTGTCCATCCACTTATATCTTCACAAACGGATGCTCTCAATCGCTATTACCCCGTGGTAATAAGTATAGTGGCTAAAAGGGAAACAACAATTCGGATTTGGTTATGCCGAATACGGTATATCAAACCTATAGAAAATCCTTAAAAGTAATTGTCTAATCCAGACAATCATAGCAATATCAAATCCATAATGCTATGCCCAGTACCACGCTCTACAATCCCACCCTCGCCAAAATCCTCAGTTTTGGGAGATTACAGTCACAGAATACAGTACAAACCAGGAAGTGTGAAGTAGAAAAAACTCCCCAACCCAAAGACCAACAGCAGGCTTTTGCCCGCAATTTATAGACTTCATCATTCCCGATTTACATTTTAGCACAAAGCCTAAGTTCAGGCTACACCAACCCAGCTATCAGCAAGTTTAACCAGGTTGACAAAGGTAAAGGCATGACTAACGACAAATATATGGAATCCGCCTTTCTATTACCCGACTTAATTGAAATTCAGCGCTCTAGTTTTCGCTGGTTTCTAGAAGAAGGGCTAATAGAAGAACTGAACTCCTTTAGTCCAATTACAGACTACACTGGCAAACTAGAACTGCACTTTTTAGGAAATAATTACAAACTAAAAGAGCCTAAGTACAGCGTTGAAGAATCTAAGCGTAGAGATAGCACTTATGCAGTACAGATGTATGTTCCTACCCGTCTGCTGAACAAAGAAACAGGAGACATTAAAGAACAGGAAGTATTTATTGGCGATTTGCCCTTGATGACAGATAGAGGCACATTTATTATCAACGGAGCAGAGCGGGTTATAGTCAATCAAATTGTGCGATCGCCTGGAGTTTACTATAAATCAGAAATAGATAAAAACGGACGGCGGACTTATTCTGCCAGCTTAATACCTAACCGGGGCGCGTGGCTCAAATTTGAAACAGATCGTAACGACCTAGTTTGGGTACGGATAGACAAAACCCGGAAACTATCAGCCCAGGTACTTCTGAAAGCACTAGGACTATCAGATAATGAAATATTTGATGCCTTGCGTCATCCAGAATACTTTCAAAAAACCATAGAAAAAGAAGGGCAATTTTCCGAAGAAGAAGCCCTAATGGAATTATATCGGAAACTTCGCCCCGGTGAACCACCCACAGTTTTAGGTGGACAACAACTTTTAGACTCCCGCTTCTTTGATCCTAAACGCTATGATCTGGGAAAAGTTGGTCGTTATAAACTTAACAAAAAACTCCGTCTTTCTGCCCCCGACACCATGCGCGTCCTCACCCCTGGGGACATCCTAGCGGCCATTGATTACCTGATTAACCTAGAATTTGATATTGGTAGCATAGATGACATTGATCACCTCGGAAATCGTCGAGTTAGAAGCGTAGGTGAATTACTGCAAAACCAAGTCAGAGTAGGTTTAAACCGCTTAGAAAGAATTATTCGAGAACGGATGACAGTATCCGATGCTGAAGTTCTCACCCCCGCATCCTTGGTTAACCCCAAACCATTAGTAGCAGCCATTAAAGAGTTCTTTGGTTCAAGCCAACTCAGTCAGTTCATGGACCAAACCAACCCCCTAGCGGAATTGACCCATAAACGTCGCCTCAGCGCCTTGGGACCTGGGGGTTTAACTAGAGAAAGAGCCGGGTTTGCGGTGCGAGACATCCATCCCAGTCACTACGGGCGGATTTGTCCCATTGAAACACCAGAAGGACCCAACGCTGGACTGATTGGTTCATTAGCTACCCATGCCCGCGTTAACCAGTATGGGTTTCTGGAAACACCCTTTAGACCAGTAGAAAACGGCAAAGTCCTCTTTGATGTTCCTCCGGTGTACATGACGGCAGATGAAGAGGACGATCTTCGCACTGCTACTGGTGACGTTCCTCTAGATGAAAACGGTTACATCAAGGGACCTCAAGTACCCGTTCGCTATCGCCAAGACTGGACAACCACAGAACCCCAACAGGTGGATTATGTAGCGGTTTCCCCGGTGCAGATTGTATCGGTTGCTACTAGCATGATTCCCTTCTTGGAACATGACGATGCTAACCGGGCGTTGATGGGTTCTAATATGCAGCGCCAAGCCGTACCGCTGTTGAAACCAGAGCGCCCTTTGGTAGGAACAGGTTTAGAAGCACAAGCGGCGAGAGATTCTGGGATGGTAATAGTTTCCCGCACGGATGGGGAAGTAGTGTATGTAGATGCTACGGAAATTCGTGTCCGGGTGAGTAGTCAATGGTCGGTAATTAGTGGTCAGTCATCATTGGCGGAAAAACGAACAACAGATAACGAACAGTTAACCACTGATAAACCTCAAGAAATTAGATACAACCTTTCTAAATACCAACGTTCTAACCAAGATACTTGTTTAAACCAAAAGCCATTGGTGAGAATTGGGGAGAAGGTGGTGGCAGGTCAGGTGTTAGCCGATGGTTCTTCTACGGAAGGGGGAGAACTGGCCTTAGGTCAAAATATTGTTGTGGCCTATATGCCCTGGGAAGGCTACAACTATGAGGATGCGATTCTGATTTCTGAGCGGTTGGTACAGGAAGATATTTATACCTCTATCCACATTGAGAAGTATGAAATTGAGGCTAGACAAACCAAACTCGGACCGGAAGAAATTACTAGGGAAATTCCCAACGTCGGTGAAGATGCTCTTAGACAATTAGATGAACAGGGTATTATCCGCATTGGGGCTTGGGTAGATGCTGGTGATATTCTGGTGGGTAAGGTGACTCCTAAAGGTGAATCAGACCAACCACCGGAGGAAAAACTGCTGCGGGCTATCTTTGGTGAAAAAGCCCGTGATGTCCGTGATAATTCCCTACGAGTTCCCAATGGTGAAAAAGGCCGAGTAGTAGATGTGCGCTTATTCACCAGAGAACAAGGTGATGAGTTACCACCGGGAGCGAATATGGTGGTTAGGGTTTATGTGGCTCAAAAGCGCAAGATCCAAGTTGGGGATAAGATGGCTGGAAGACATGGTAATAAGGGTATTATTTCCCGGATCCTGCCGGCGGAGGATATGCCTTATTTAGCGGACGGTTCACCAGTGGATATTGTTCTCAATCCTTTGGGTGTACCTAGTCGGATGAATGTGGGTCAGGTGTTTGAATGTCTTTTGGGTTGGGCTGGACATAATCTAGGGGTGCGGTTTAAGGTGACTCCTTTTGATGAAATGTATGGGGAGGAAACTTCTCGGCGTTTAGTGCATGGCAAACTTCAGGAAGCTAGGGATGAAACCACTAGGGATTGGGTATATAACCCGGAAAATTCTGGCAAAATCATGGTTTATGATGGTCGTACTGGTGAACCTTTCGATCGCCCGGTGACGGTGGGAGTGGCATATATGCTGAAACTTGTGCATTTGGTTGATGACAAGATTCACGCCCGTTCTACTGGACCCTATTCTCTGGTTACTCAACAACCTTTGGGCGGTAAGGCACAGCAGGGTGGACAAAGATTTGGAGAAATGGAAGTTTGGGCTTTGGAGGCTTTTGGGGCTGCTTATACTTTGCAGGAATTATTGACGGTGAAGTCTGATGATATGCAGGGACGTAATGAGGCTTTAAATGCGATCGTTAAGGGTAAGGCTATTCCCCGTCCTGGTACTCCTGAGTCTTTTAAGGTATTAATGCGAGAGTTGCAATCTTTGGGTTTAGATATTGCGGTTCATAAAGTAGAAACTCAAACTGATGGTAGTTCTTTAGATGTCGAAGTAGACTTAATGGCTGACTTAGCTCCCCGTCGTACTCCACCCAGACCAGTCTATGAATCGCTTTCCTATGAGTCACTAGAAGATGATGATTAGTCATTAAGAGGCAAGAGGGAAAAAGTAAGCATAAATCGCCCACCTCTTTCCTCTTTCTTGTGTCAAGCAATCCAAAATCTAAAATCCAAAATCCAAAACAGAGAAACTGGATTCCAAATAATCCAAAATCTAAAAATCTAAAATCCAAAATTATGAGACCTGCCCAATCTAATCAATTTGACTATGTGAAAATTGGTATAGCTTCACCAGAGCGTATTCGCAAGTGGGGTGAACGGACTTTACCTAATGGACAGATAGTAGGTGAGGTAACAAAACCAGAAACTATTAATTACCGCACTCTGAAGCCAGAAATGGACGGCTTATTTTGTGAGCGCATTTTTGGACCAGCTAAAGACTGGGAATGTCATTGTGGTAAATATAAGCGTGTTCGCCATAGAGGTATAGTTTGCGAGCGCTGTGGTGTAGAAGTAACAGAGTCTCGTGTTCGTCGTCACAGAATGGGCTTTATTAAACTAGCTGCTCCTGTGGCTCATGTTTGGTATCTCAAGGGTATTCCTAGTTATATTGCTATTCTCTTGGATATGCCACTGCGAGATGTGGAGCAGATTGTTTATTTCAATTCTTACTGTGTGTTACGACCGGGTAATGCAGATACTTTGACTTATAAACAGTTGCTGAGTGAGGACCAATGGCTAGAAATTGAGGATGCTATCTATAGTGAAGATTCTCAGTTAGAGGGTGTGGAAGTGGGTATTGGTGCAGAGGCACTATTACGACTTTTGGCGGATATTAATTTAGAGCAGGAGGCAGAGTCCTTACGAGAGGAAATTATTGGCGCTAAGGGACAAAAACGGGCGAAGTTGATTAAACGTCTGCGGGTAATTGATAATTTCATCGCTACTGGTTCTAAGCCGGAATGGATGGTTTTAGAGGTGATTCCGGTGATTCCTCCAGATTTACGCCCCATGGTACAGCTAGATGGGGGTAGATTTGCTACTAGTGATTTGAATGATTTGTACCGTCGGGTGATTAATCGTAATAATCGTTTGTCTAGACTTCAGGAAATATTAGCACCAGAAATTATTGTCCGTAACGAGAAACGGATGTTACAGGAAGCTGTTGATGCTTTGATTGACAATGGCCGTCGTGGGAGAACGGTGGTGGGTGCTAATAATCGTCCGTTGAAGTCTTTGTCGGATATTATTGAGGGTAAACAGGGACGGTTTAGACAAAACCTGCTGGGTAAGCGGGTAGATTATTCTGGACGTTCTGTGATTGTGGTTGGACCTAATTTAAAAATTCACCAATGCGGACTACCGAGGGAAATGGCTATTGAGTTGTTTCAGCCGTTTGTGATTAATCGCTTGATTCGTTCGGGTATGGTGAATAATATCAAGGCGGCGAAAAAGTTGATTGCTCGTAATGACCCCTGTGTTTGGGAGGTGTTGCAAGAGGTGATTGAAGGACACCCGGTGATGTTAAACCGAGCGCCAACGTTGCACAGGTTGGGGATTCAAGCTTTTGAACCGATTTTGGTGGAAGGTAGAGCTATTCAATTACATCCTTTGGTTTGTCCGGCTTTTAATGCTGACTTTGACGGTGACCAAATGGCGGTTCACGTGCCTTTGTCTTTGGAAAGTCAAGCGGAGGCGCGGTTGTTGATGTTGGCTTGTAATAATATTTTGTCTCCTGCTACGGGTAGACCTATTGTTACACCTAGTCAAGATATGGTGTTAGGGGCGTATTATTTGACGGCGGAAAATCCCCAGGCGACAAAGGGAGCGGGTAAATATTTTTCATCTTTGGATGATGTGATTATGGCTTATGAAGCGAAACAGGTGGATCTTCATGCTTATATTTATGTCCGTTTTGATGGGGAGGTTGATTCGGGAGAACCGGATTCTGAACCTTTGGAAGTTATAGAGGATAGGGACGAACTGGGGAAACTGAGGGGAAGGACGCTAAAGTATAAATTCCGTCGTGTCCGTGAAGATGCCCAAGGAAATTTAATTTCTCAATATATTTATACGACTCCTGGAAGGGCGATTTATAACAAGGCGATTCAGGAAGCGATAGATGCTTAATTAGTCGGTGGTCAGTTGTCAGTGGTCAATAGCAAAACAACGGACAAAGGACAACTGACAACTAACAAAGGACAAAGGACAACGGACAAAGGACAAAATTATGACAACTAAGGCAGTTTTTCGCAATCTTGTGGTTAATAAGGGTAAACTGAGAGATTTGATTTCTTGGGCGTTTACCCACTATGGAACAGCACGGACGGCGGTAATGGCTGATAAGCTCAAGGATTTGGGCTTTCGCTATGCGACTAAGGCGGGGGTATCTATCAGTGTTGATGATTTAATGATTCCGCCTTCAAAAAAGGAATTGCTGGAAGCAGCAGAAACGGAAATTCTAGCCACAGAAGAACGTTATCAACGGGGAGAAATTACGGAAGTAGAACGTTTCCAAAAGGTGATTGATACTTGGAATAGTACATCTGAGTCTTTGAAAGATGAGGTTGTTACTCATTTCAAAAAAACCAATCCTTTAAACTCTGTTTACATGATGGCTTTTTCTGGTGCGCGGGGAAATATTTCTCAGGTGCGGCAGTTGGTGGGTATGCGGGGACTAATGGCAGATCCTCAGGGGGAAATTATTGATTTACCAATTAAAACTAATTTCCGGGAAGGGTTGACGGTTACGGAGTATATTATTTCTAGTTATGGAGCGCGGAAGGGACTGGTAGACACGGCGCTGCGGACTGCTGACTCTGGTTATTTAACTCGCCGATTGGTGGATGTTTCTCAGGATGTGATTGTCCGGGAGATTGACTGCGGAACGACGAAGGGGCTGGCTATTCGCGCCATGACTGAGGGTAATAAGATTTTAATTAAGTTAGCGTCACGGTTGATGGGTAGGGTGGTAGCTGAGGATGTGATTGACCCGGTGAGTGGGGAAGTTATCGCACCTCGGAATACTCCGATTGATGATGATTTAGCGATCGCTATTCAAAAGGCGGGGGTGAAGGAGGTGATAGTCCGTAGTCCTTTGACCTGTGAAGCGGCGCGGTCTGTTTGTCAACATTGCTACGGTTGGAGTCTGGCACACGCGAAGATGGTGGATCTGGGTGAAGCTGTGGGGATTATTGCGGCTCAGAGTATCGGTGAACCGGGTACACAGTTAACGATGCGGACTTTCCACACCGGGGGGGTATTTACGGGAGAAGTTGCTCAACAGGTACGCTCTCAGGTGTCAGGGGTGGTAAAAATTCCTCGTAATTTAAAAACCCGTCCCCACCGTACCCGTCATGGTGAAGATGCTTTATATGTAGAAACAGATGGAACTTTAATTATTGAAGGGGATAAAAAACATTCGGATCAGAAAAGTCAGGAAATAACTGTTACTCAAGGTTCAACTCTCTATGTTCATAATGGAGAACAAGTATTAGTAAATCACTTAATTGCTGAAGTAGCTCTAGGTGGTAAGACGACTAGAACCAATACGGAGAAAGCTGTTAAGGATGTGGCTTCTGATTTGGCTGGTGAGGTGAGGTTTGCAGAGGTTGTAGCAGAACAAAAGGTAGACCGTCAAGGTAATACTACTACTACTGCATCCAGGGGGGGATTGATTTGGATTCTCTCAGGTGATGTTTATAATTTGCCACCGGGGGCGGAGTTGGTGGTGAAAAATGGTGATGCGGTTGCTACTAATGGAGTATTGGCAGAAACTAAACTGACAACTGTTCACGGTGGTGTTGTGCGATTGCCAGAAACAACCCCGGAAAAGGCCACGAGGGAGGTAGAAATCATTACTGCTTCTGTGGTTTTGGATGAAGCTGCGGTAACGGTTCAGAGTTCCCAAGGGCGCAATAGCTATTTAATTACGACTACTAATAACCAAGAGTTTAACCTGCGGGCTACTCCAGGTACTAAGGTACTGAATGGTCAGGTGGTGGCGGAATTAATTGATGATCGTTACCGGACGACTACTGGCGGTTTATTGAAGTTTGCTGGTATAGAGGTGCAGAAAAAGGGCAAGGCCAAACTGGGTTATGAGGTGGTTCAGGGCGGAACATTGCTATGGATACCAGAAGAAACCCATGAGGTGAATAAGGATATTTCTCTACTGTTGGTAGAAGATGGTCAATTTGTAGAACCAGGTACAGAAGTAGTTAAAGACATCTTTTGTCAGACTGGCGGTGTCATAGAAATTACCCAAAAGAACGATATTCTTCGGGAAATAGTGATTAAACCCGGTGAGTTGTTGATGGTAGATGATCCTGAAGCGGCGATCGCTCATGATAATACTTTTTTGCAACCGGGGGAAGAGTTGCAAGGCATGATAGCGACGGAATTGCGTTATATCCAATATGTGGAAACACCAGAAGGACCGGCTTTATTAAGTCGTCCGGTGGTGGAGTTTGATGTACCAACGACTCCAGATGTACCTTCTACTACTTCTATTAATTGTCTCACGGGGCGATCAATTCAACTGAGGGCGGTGCAACGGATTTCTTATAAGGATTCGGAGCGGGTGAAGTCTGTGGAGGGTGTGGAACTGCTGCGGACACAAATAGTGTTAGAAATTGAACAGGCAACAGAAACAGAGCATGGTGGTTCTCCTTTGGCGGCGGACATTGAGTTGATTCCTGATGGGGAAAATGAGGAAATTCAGCGGTTACAGTTGGTGATTCTAGAGTCTTTGGTCATGCGTCGAGACATTGCGGCGGATGCGACCCAGGGCAGTACCCAAACTAATCTAGAAGTTGCTGATGGCGATACCATAGTTCCTGGTGCAGTGGTAGCTCGGACTAAGATTTTGTGTAAAGAGGGGGGAATAGTCCGGGGTGTGCAACAGGGCGCGGAAACTGTACGCCGTTGTTTGGTTTTGCGACAACATGATTTGATTAAGGTGACTACTAATGAATTACCGGGTGTGAAGGCGGGAGATTTGGTAGTTGAGGGTAGCGAAATTGCCCCTGGGGTATTTGCTACTGAGTCTGGGCAGGTTGTGGAAGTAGTCAATGGTCAATCGTCAGTGGTCAATGGCCAGGGGTCAATGATCAGTGGTCTTGAGACAATTAACAAAGAACAACGGACAACGGACAACGGACAACTGACTAATGACAATTCAGCCTACACTATTACTCTTCGCGTTGGTCGTCCTTACCGGGTGAGTCCAGGAGCGGTATTACAGGTAGAGGATGGGGATTTGGTGCAACGGGGAGATAATTTGGTGTTATTGGTGTTTGAACGGGCGAAGACTGGGGATATTATCCAAGGTTTACCCCGGATTGAGGAACTTTTAGAAGCCCGTAAACCCAAAGAAGCTTGTATTTTAGCTCGTCGTCCTGGTGAGGTAAGGGTGATTTATGGAGATGGTGATGAAGTAACATCTATTTCCCGTGAAGCTTACTCCATTAAAATCATGGAGGCTAATGGCACGGTGACGGATTACCCTCTTGGACCTGGGCAAAACCTGATTGTTCCCGACGGGGCGCGGGTGGTAGCTGGTCAACCTTTGACTGATGGACCTTCTAATCCCCATGAAATTTTAGAGCTATTCTTTAGTTTGGGGTCTGAGGATGGTGTTTATGCCTGTGCTAGTCTGGCCTTGCAAAAGGTACAAACGTTTTTGGTGAATGAGGTACAGATGGTGTATCAGTCTCAAGGGATTGAGATTGCTGATAAACACATTGAGGTGATTGTGCGCCAGATGACGAATAAGGTGCGGATTGATGATGGTGGGGATACGACTATGTTGCCTGGCGAGTTAGTGGAATTACGGCAGGTGGAACAGGTGAATGAGGCGATGGCGATTACTGGTGGTGCAAGGGCGCAATATACGCCGATGTTGCTAGGGATTACAAAAGCATCACTTAATACGGATAGTTTTATTTCCGCTGCTTCCTTCCAAGAAACTACAAGAGTATTAACTGAGGCAGCCATTGAAGGTAAGTCTGACTGGCTGCGCGGCTTGAAGGAAAATGTAATTATTGGGCGTTTGATTCCTGCTGGTACTGGTTATAACACTTTTGAGGAAGTAGGAGTAATTGATGACTATGTGACAGATATGGGTTTTGGGGGACATGGAGATGGGGTATTAGACGAGGTTGATGATTCATTGGATATGGTTTTGGATGACCGCACGGCTAAACTCTATAATTTGGACGCACCCGGAATGGGAGAAGAGGGCTTTGGTAACAGCAGTTCCAATCTTTTTGGCAGGGGAGAACGTCTAATGTTAGATGATGATGAGGATGATGACCTAATTGTTGATGAAATTAGCGACCTCATTATGGAAGATGATGATGCAGATGATGATGATTTTGACGATGATTTTGGGGAAAACGATGACGACAGGTAGGGGTAATCCCCCCGTGGTTGCCTAACGGTAATCCCCCTTTGCCCAAGGGTAATCCCCCCGTGGTTGCCCTTGGTAATAGATTCCTTATTCCCTGTACCTAAAAACCAAAATTAGCTAATTTATCATTGTTATCAGTAGATTTTTAATTCATTTATGACAACAGAAATCAGTCTACCAACCTTAGCCAGTCTTAACTACTATCCTTATATTGATGATCATGGTGAATTAATAGCAGATTTTCAAGGAAAAATCGGAGCTTATGCTATTTTTAATCAAGATAAAAATCTCCAATTTATTGGCTATTCCCGTGATATTTATCTGAGTTTAAAGCAGCATTTAGTCCGTCAACCTCAAAACTGTTATTGGGTGAAAGTGCAAACTATAGAACGTCCCAATCGCACAATTTTAGAAAATATTGAAAGTGCTTGGATTAGTGAAAATGCTGATACTTCCATTACCCAAACCTTATGCAAACAAAAATGGACTAATCCTATAGATGTTAAAGAATCAATGACACCAGAAGAACAAGAAAATTATCATAATATAGGTATTGATGAATTAGAGAAAAGCAAAGTTTTAAAAACTGTAGCACGGCGTGTTCAAGAAGAAATTTTGGCAATTCTAGAAGCGCGGGGACTGAAAACACAAATCCGCTTTAACCCGAAATTAAAGGAATTAGGATTGTTAGATTTGAAGTGAGTGGGGTGAGGGGATGTTTTTAATGTCTATAACGCGAGTCTATGTAATCTAAAATCTGAAATCTAAAATTTTATGATGTTTATACAGCACTTACTGGTGTTATGAGGTACATATTTAGCGGGCAAGATGCCCGCACTACAAAAGTTTCATCATTCAACTTTGTACTTCATCAGAGCATAAACTGCTGTAATTTGCCACCGAGGGCGGAAGGGACGCAATAGGTATTTAATTACTACTGTTAATCACCAAAAGTTTAAGTTATATAAATTTCTCAATACTTAGTACAGATTAGCTTAAAATAATTTTAGTGTCGGTGCGGTATTTCAGGAAAAAATTAATACCATGTCTAAAAATTTTAATTCTCCTAACCTTATTCAACCCTTAAATATCGCTAATGTTATCAGTGCAGGAATGCGATTGTACCGTTCTCATCTAAAAAAATATTTTCTCATAGCTCTTAAAGCTTGTGTTTGGTTACTAGTTCCTATTTACGGTTGGGTTAAATTTTATGCCCTCTCAGCCCTGATTTCTCGTTTATCTTTTGGTGAATTAGTTAACCAACCTGAAAGCGTTTCAGAAGGGGAACGATTTGTCAATTCCCGTTTATGGGAATTTTTTGTTAACATGATTTTCATGGTTGCTATTGGCTTATGTATTGGATCTGTATTTACACTTATTGGTGGTTTACTAATAAGTACATCAGCCCTATTAGGATCACAAGATGGAAATGTAGCTAATAGAATTATTTATGGTTTAATAGTGCTTGTATTTGCGATAATTGCTTGTACAGGTATCCTGTGGATAGCAATTAGATTTTATTTAGTAGATGTTTCCTTAGCAGTTGAGAATGATGTTAACGGTAGTTCAACGATTAATCGGAGTTGGAAACTAACTAAGGGAAATGTGGGCAGGATTCTGTTAATTTCTTTAATTGGTTTTTTAATTACCATTCCCATCCAATTTATTGTTAAAATCATTACTACTATTATTACTACTATTATTGGTATAATTGGGTTAATTGTTACACCTTTCCTAAGGGAAAGTGATCCCATTTTTTCAAAGATTTTTTTTGTGATTTCTCTTTTGTTAATACTTGGAATAACTTTTGTAAGTGGTGCTTTAATTCTTCCTTTTGTGCAAACAGTAAAAGCCGTAGTTTATTACGATCTTAGAAGTCAGCATGAAGGGATAGGTTTACAATTACGTAATCACGATATTTAATTATAAACCTGCTGATAAATGTTTCTATCCAAAATCTATTTTTTTGGAAATAAAGGTAATTTTTTACTCCTTTTTTTATTCATCAATTTCTGTAATAAACGATTGTGACAGTTAAAGGTGCGGAATGTGTGCCAAAGTCCAAAAATCCGATCTCAAATATTATAGTGGTGTTGTCCTGTGAATATCTGTATTTAATCATGCTGGAAACTGCTGTAATATCTTCTCAATCATCCGATTAGCTTGAGAACAATAACCACCACCAAATAAATTAAAATGATTTAAAATATGATAGAGATTATAAAGCGTTTTCCTGTATTCATATCCTTGATTTAAGGGAAATACCTCTTGATAACCTTGATAAAAAGCTGACGGAAAACCTCCAAATAATTCTGTCATAGCTATATCAACCTCCCTATCTCCAAAATAAGTTGCAGGATCAAAAATAACAGGTTCATTTTCCATAGTAAAACCTACATTTCCTCCCCATAAATCTCCATGAACTAAAGACGGTTGAATTTGATAATCTGCAAATAATTGGGGAATAGCTACTAATAATTCAGCTGCAAGGGGAAAATTTCCACCGCGTTTTTTGGCGAGTTGAAATTGATAGCTTAAACGGTTTTGAGTATAAAATTCTGGCCAGGAAGCATGGAAATTATTAATTTGAGGTGTAGCGCCAATGGTGTTATTTATATCCCAGCCAAAACCTTTGTTAGTGGTAATTTTGTGCATGGCTGCTAATTTCCGTCCCATTTCTGACCAAGATTGATGATTACCATTGGTCATTTCTAGCCATTCTAATACAATATAACTGGAAGTTCCTGTAATTCCCCAACAAAGAGGTTTAGGAACGCGGATAGTTCCAGTATTATAGATTTGTTGTAAACCCAGCATTTCTGCTGTAAACATTGACTGTTGGGAGGGTTGGTTAAGTTTGACAAAGTAGGTTATTTTACTATTGCTAATGGCATAACTTTGGTTAATACATCCACCACTGATAGATAAATGCTGATTACTGACAAATTTTTCTCCAGTGATTTGACTAATATGATGATCAATTTCTGGCCAAGTCATAGTTCTTTGATTGTTTGTTAATTGTCGGTTGTTGGTTGTTAAGAATAGATTACCAATGACTAAACAGGTTTGACAATAACGATACCATAAGCATCTGGGGAAAGATAATTTTTCGCTGCTTGGATTAAATCAGTTGCTTCCTGTGCGTGCATAAGTTGGGGATAATTAAAAGCTGGTTCTAAATCACCAATTAAAGACTGATAATAACCATATAATCCGGCGCGATAGCGAAGCGCTCCGTAGGAATCGCTTGGCGTTTCATTACCAAAAATAAAGCGATTAGTAACTCATTTTCGCACACGGTAAATTTCTGATTCTTTTACCAATTCTGTTTGTAATATGCGAAGATGTTGAGCGATAGCGAAGCGCTGCTGCAAGCAGTTCGCTTCTTCTACAGCGGCTAAATTTTCTACATTACATTTAGCGGAAATTGAAAACACACCTTGCCATAAATTACTCATATTACTAACAGAAATTGAAGATACTAACTCTCGTTCTTCCCGTAAATCATGGACTAATCTAGATGTTCTGACCTGTCCTAAAATTCCGGCTATAATATCAAGTGCATAAGTTTCATTTAATTCTTTTAATCCCGGTACTCGCCAAATCATTATTAATCTCGCTTGTTGGAGAGTTTCATCAACAAATTCTCGACGCACAATTTCTGTAAATACAGGTTCAGGAATTACAGGTATTTCTATTAATTCGTTTATTGTTTGTCGTTGATTTTTACTAAATTCTGCCGCGATAATTTCTATTAATTCCTCTACTGGTAAATTACCCACAGCTACCGCTGTCATTGACTGAGGTTGATACCAATAACTATGAAAATCTCACATTTGTTGGGGTTTGACTTCAGAAATAACCTCAGCCGGTCCAAGGACTGGACGACGATAGGGTAAAGTATCAAAAGCGGTTTCCATTGCGTGACGATAAATGCGTCGTCCGGGGTTATCTTCAGAACGTCTAATTTCTTCTAAAACTACCAATCTTTCCCGTTCAAAAGCATCATCAGGAATACTAGGATTACAGACAACATCTATTTGTAAAGGTGCTAATTCAGCAAAATCTTTAGGTGCAGTTGTGATATAATAATGGGTATAATCTTGGCTGGTAGCAGCATTAGTGACAGCACCGCGCTCTTCAATGCGACGTTCAAACTCACCACTAATTAGTTTTTGTGTACCCTTAAAAACAATATGTTCTAAAAAGTGAGCCATACCATTAATAGCATCAGATTCCATTGCAGAACCGGTTTTTACCCATAAATCAAGATTAACCGCGTCTATTGGCATTTGTTCGGCAATAATAGTCAAACCATTAGGTAAATGGTGCAAGGTGGGTGCATTAAGACGGGGAAATTTTGCCAGAGTTGATGTCATTGCTTATGGTGTTTTCAGCTATGTTACTTCTTCTATATTACAACTTTCTTGATGCTGTAAACCTGGGAAAGATTTTAAGAGGAATTGGGGATTTTGACCAAAACCTAATCTATTTTTTCTAAAAATTGTTGTATGTGGTAAGTATCATTACCTGGATTTTACGAAACGAACAAACCGTTTCTATCTTCAAATGTAATTTTTTGTTTTTTAGTTGTTCCCTCATTTGGTATGCGACGACATGAAAATAATAATCCTCTAAATTCAACTTCCGTATTGATTTGATCGTTAAAAATTTTAATCCGTTGTAAGACAAAATGAACAAAACTTTTAGCCGCTTTTAATTGTTGTAAGTAACCTTTGGGATTTGTAGATTTCATTTCTATCAACAAAACATAAACCTTATTTGACTTTTGTAAAAATAAAATTCCATCATTTTTAGAACAAATACCTTGACATTGAGAATTAAAAAAAGGATATACAGGATCATTGTTTCCTTGTCCCTTATCTTTATCTAGAGAAAAACCAAAACAATCTATTGATTTTTTTAACTTTATCTTTACAAACTTACATTGTGCATCTGGTTGTTTTTCTTCAATTAAAAGAGTCAAATCATCTGCAACTAAATGAAAATCTTGTTTAATTGCAAGTTTTACTTGATTAATTAAATTATCACTCATTATCTCAATCTTCCTCTTCTTGAGAAGCATAGTAAATATCGTTGGAAGACTGATTAAGATTATTAATTACATTATCAAATGTTTCTGCAATAATACCTTCATTGGGATCAATTTCCATCTCCTTGATAGTTTTTTGATCAAATAGATAAGCGGACACTTTTTCAGGGTTTAAAGACTCCCCAGGTTCATAACCATAACGCTGACGCAATTCACTAGCTTTTATAAAAGATTTATTCAACATCATCAGATTATTTAATTCACGGACAAAATAGGGACTATGGGTACTCAATACTACTTTAACACCATTATTGACCAATTTTGCCAATACTCTCGCTAAATTTCGTTGATTATCTGGATGTAAGCTTAATTCTGGTTCGTCAATCATTAAATAATCTCCTGGTTGAGCCAGATGTTCTAAATAGAAAACTAAACTAAATAGAGTTTTGACCGTAGATGAAGTAAAATGTAAAGGCATTTTTTTATTGTTACTTCGATAAGGTAAGAAAAATATATCCCCATAACGATCTATTTCATATTTACCATTAATAATGTTTTTTTGAATGTCTTGTGCTTGTATTTGATAATCACTTTTTCGCTTTTTAGTATTAGTCAAGTCATTCAAAAACTCAATATAATCAGAAATTGGTTCTGCATAACGAGATTTAATAATATCTTTTAAAACTTCCATTGGACTAATCTTATCCTTCTGTGCATGATGCAGGAGACGGTTACGAATACTCGATAGCTCTTTAAAAAATAAATTGAGTCCACCCCGTTCAGCAGGAATTAGAAAACAATTTTGCTTCTTTTTGCTAAAAATTAACCTAGTGATCTGACCCGAAATCAACTCTGTCAATAAGTTATGCGGAATACTTTTATCATCTCGCATTGTAAAAGTTACATTGGTATCATTTTCAGGTTTTTGAATATCTAAAAACCAGTCTGATTCTTTATTGCTGAGACTTACACGACTTTGCCAAGGATGATTAGTTATATTGGCTAAAATTAAATCAATATCAAGTTTTAATGTAATTTGAGTTTGCCTAACTTCATCCGATTCAACCCCAAACAAATTTGGTAAATGGTTCTTAATTCCTTGTGTTATCTCTTCTAAAATATTATCATAATTATCGCGGATCAAATTTTGAATATTGTATTGGCAGACTGTCTCTTGACTTAATTGTCTAACAAGATTCACTACAAAATTAAAATTCACTTCAAAACGCTGATCAAGTAAAGCATATAAAGAATACATCACATAAGTTTTACCTGTATTATTAGCACCGCAGAGTAACGTAAAATCATTTAATTCTAAATTCCCTTGTTTAATGACTCCAAGATTATTAAAAGAAACTTTTGTCTCTAACATATTTTCCTTTTTTCTAATTAATTTTATAGGATTACTTATGAATCGCCAAGATCACTCCTAATTATATCATATTTTTGTGTTTTTGTTTTGATAACTATAAAAATAGCAAGATTAGGATCATTTAACTAATGGTATATTAATCAGAAAATATTTATATAACTAGGGTAGTTGAGATTAAACTTGTATAATTAGGTTAGGCAAAATGCCCAACCTATGAAATCGCAAAATCAGAAATGTAGAAATGTCTCTACACTAAATTAACTCAATTCAAAAACACCGAACCACTGATTGCTTGTTCAGAAGAAGATAATGGCAAAAATTTCTCCCCTAGCAATTTCTGGAAAGTTTTGACATCATTTTGCCAGTTACCAATTACTTGTTGTAAGTCCTGGACTTTTTCGGTGTTGTTGTTACCTAATAGGGGATAACTTAAGTTACCAGAAAATAAAATTGCTGGTGTTACCTGTTCCCCAAATTGAACATTTACTTGATTAATAGCTAAATTCAAAACTCCGCGCTTTAAGGGGTAAGTCAACTCCAAAGAAGCACTGACTTTACCCCCCTCAAATTCTTGCCATGAACCAGGAGATAAAAGCTTACCACATATATATTGATAAGCATCCGTTTCTGATGGAAACCCGACAAATCCTTTGGGGTTAATTCCCACTGCTTGATACTCTATTTGAGATAACTTTTCTATCAATTGACTCGCAACTGCTGCTACTTGAATCTCTAATGGAGTTTTTGATCCTACCATCTCTAATACATTTAGTCGGTTCGGTTGAACAATAATTCCCACCCCATTTTTATAAACCAACTGCACTAAATTGTTATTGTACACTGGTTGATTTGCTAATTCCCAATCAGCAGGAATAATTCCCGTATATTTGAGAAAATCTGGGTTTAAAACTGCGGGATTTAGATTTTTAGCGACGATAGAAATCGCTATTTCTGAGATTTGTAAACTATTGCTCATAAACTCCTGGTTATTGCTGAATTTATTAACAGTATAAATACTGTCAAAACTAGTATACGTCAAAATCAAATATTTGTGAGTGCAAACTTTTCCCTTTTATGGTGCTAATATATATATGCTTAATTTAGATTAAGTATGATTAAGTAAATTTGTTAATGATAAATAAATTTTTTATTGTAAACTAATAATTAGTAATATTAAGAATTATGTCAAATTTATCTGATAGAAAAAATCAATCCCGTGTGATTGTCATTGGTGCGGGTATAGGTGGAATTACGGCAGGTGCATTATTATCCAATAAAGGTTATAATGTCCTTGTACTTGACCAAGCAATAGTTCCTGGTGGTTGCGCTTCGACCTTCAAACGTCAAGGATTTACCTTTGATGTTGGTGCGACCCAAGTTGCAGGTTTAGAACCTGGGGGAATTCATCATCGCATTTTCTCGGAATTAAATATAGAATTACCCGCAGCTACACCTTGTGACCCAGCTTGTGCGGTATATCTTCCAGGAGAGTCTACACCCATTAATGTGTGGCGTGATGCAGAAAAATGGCAAGAAGAACGCCAAAAACAGTTTCCGGGAAGTGAATCTTTTTGGCAATTATTAACAACTTTATTTAATGCTAGTTGGGAATTTCAAGGACGTGATCCTGTGTTACCACCGCGTAATTTATGGGATTTAAAACAATTAATTAAAGCAGTGCGTCCGAGTACATTTATAACTGCACCTTTCACCTTGATGACAGTGGGAGATGCTTTACGATTATGTGGTTTAGGAAATGATAAAAGACTGCGGACATTTTTAGATTTACAACTCAAATTATATTCTCAAGTTAGCGCGGAAGAAACTGCCCTACTTTATGCAGCCACAGCTTTGAATGTATCCCAATTACCCCAAGGATTATTTCATCTGCAAGGAAGTATGCAAGTATTGAGCGATCGCTTGGTAGAATCTTTAGAACGAGATGGTGGTAAATTATTAATGAGACATACCGTCGAAAAAATCAAAGTTGAAAATAACCAAGCTAAATCTGTAAGCATTAAAAATCAGAAAACCGGAGAAACTTGGACAGAATCAGCAGATCATATAATTGCTAACGTTACGGTTGAAAACTTAGTTCAACTATTAGGAGAAAACGCCCCTTGGGGATATAAACAAAGAGTACAAAAACTACCTCCTGCTTCTGGTGCTTTTGTTGTTTATCTAGGTGTAGATAAGAGTGCAATTCCCGCCAATTGTCCACCGCATTTACAATTTTTATATGATATTAATGGACCAATTGGCGAAAATAATTCCCTATTTGTATCTGTAAGTCATGAAGGAGACGGCCGCGCACCATTAGGAAAAGCGACAATTATCGCTTCTTCCTTTGTTGATTTTACTCCCTGGTGGGAAACTGAAAATTACGAAGAGTTAAAACAAAAATTTACTCAAGAAGCAATATCCAAACTTTCCCAATATTTCTATTTAAAACCAGAAACCATCATTTATGTAGAAGCAGCCACACCTCGCACCTTTGCTAATTATACAGGCAGAAAAAAGGGAATTGTAGGCGGTATTGGTCAAAGAATTTCTACCTTTGGACCCTTTGGTTTTGCTAATCGTACTCCTATTAATAATTTGTGGTTAGTTGGTGATTCTACCCACCCTGGAGAAGGAACTGCGGGGGTGAGTTATTCGGCTTTGACGGTAGTTAGACAAATTCAAAATCAAGGGTAAAATTCCTTTTTCTCACCCAGAGGTGCGGAGAAGAGATCACAAAAAAAGATGACTTCTTAAGTCACTTTTTTTAAATAAAATTACTTTGTTAAAGTAACAACGTAATTTGTGTAATAATTATGAACAATTGCTCATTTGTATCCTTTATAGAGTTTTATCATCATGACTATAGTTCCAGTTCCCGGAGATGCCAATGATAATGACCCAATTAAGAAACTTCTAGATTGGATAGTTAATGTAGGGATAAATGGTTTTAGTGTTTTACCAGCAGCCAAGAAAGTTGCTGAAGATCATCTATCTGCGTGTGGATACGATAAAGATAAAGCTATAAATTCAATAATTACTTGGAGAACAGCCTATGCTGCTGGTACTGGATTTGTAACCGGATTAGGGGGTTTAGCTACTTTACCTATAACTATACCTGCAAGTTTAGCATCATCTTACGCTTTAGCTGCTAATACTGCTGCTGCCATAGCAAGTGTAAGAGGTTATGATATTGAATCAGATCAAGTTCGTACTTTTGTACTTCTGGCATTACTGCGGGACTCAACTTTAGAAGTTATGAAGACAGTGGGTGTTAATCTAGGAACAAAACTCACAAAATCACTGATTAGTCAAATACCGGGAAAAGTATTAATAGAAATTAATAAAAAAGTTGGTTTTAGGTTAATTACTAAAGCAGGAGAGAAAGGAGTTGTCAATTTAATGAAGTTAGTCCCTATAGTTGGTGGTGTAGTTGGAGCGGGCTTTGATGGCACATTTGTTAATAAATGTGGTAATGTAGCAAAAAATCTATTTAATTAGTCAATAATTTGAAATATGGTAACAACAGCAATACCGGGAGAAACCAGAGTTTTACTTGAAAACATCACCTGGCAAACATTTAAAACCATGTTGGCTGAAATGGGTTCAGAACGCGCAAATAAAATTTCTTATCGTCAGGGAAATATAGAAGTTATGACACCACTCAAACCTCACGAAAGCTCAAACCGTCTAATTGAGGTTTTTGTTGGGGTATTGTGTGAAGAATTGGGATTAGAAGTTAATCGAGTCGGTTCACTCACATTAACTAGGGATGATTTAGAATATGGTGCAGAACCAGATAGCAGTTATTACATCCAAAATGAGTTATTAGTTAGAGAAAAAGAGAATATTGATTTAGCATTTGATCCACCTCCAGACTTAGTATTAGAAGTAGAATATTCTCGACCAAAAATAGACAAATTTAAACTTTACGCTGCAATGGGAATTCCCGAATTTTGGCGTTATAACGGAACTACATTAAGAGTCTACATCCTTGCAAACGGGCAATATTCAGAAACTCAAACTAGCCCCACATTTGCAGTGATACCAATTAAAGAAATCCCCAGATTTATCGAAGAAAGCAAAAAAATTGGACAAATTGCCGTAACTCGTGCCTTTCGCACTTGGGTTAAATTAAAAGCCTCAGAATAATTTGTAATTCAAAATCAACACGTTGCTAAATTAAGTATGAAATTGAAAAATCAAGGATTCCTCACTTTGCTCGTTTCCGCTTTTACGTGAGGCTAATTCATACTTAAAATTAGCAAAATTATAAATTAATTACTAATTAATTACTAACTTCTGAAGGCTGAAATTCTTCCACTGGTGTTGCTTCTGGCGTGGATTCCACTGATGGAACAAGTGGTGATTTGGGAATCAGCAATTGCCGCCAGGTTCTAATTTGTTCCCTAGCCTCAGTATAAGCACTGCTACCGCGAGGGATTAACTTCGCTGTAGTAATAGCTTTAGCAACATCATCTTCACTTTGAGAACGTGCTATTTGTAATAATTGTTGACTCCACTGGTCAATGGCAATGTTCACATCTAAACGTAAACTGTTACGATTAGATACCCGATTTGCGAACTCGATAGCCTGAACCAAAGCTTCAGGTGTGCCAATATCTGCAACTTGCTTGGCTTTTTGCCAATTTTCCTGAGAGCGAATTTGGTCTTGCCAGCTATCTATAGCTGTTTGGGCTTCATTAGACAAAGCGCGTCCTGATGCAGCGATTTTTTGAGCTTCACTAATTGCAGTTTTTAAATCACCATTATCGGCCAACGCCCTAGCCTGATCTAAGTATGGTTGATCTTGAATACGCTCAATTTTTGCGGTCCATAGCCGAATCTTTTTCCTTGCTTCTGGATATAATGCTCGCCCAGAACGAATTTGACTAACTTCAGCGATCGCTATTTGTAATGAGTTAATATCTTCACTAATTGCTAGTTGTTCAGCCCGTTCTAAATATGGTCTATCTTCAATCGTCTCCACCTGGCCACGCCAACGCCCCATTTCCTGACGGGCTTCCTCCCCCCGGGGATTACTACTGGGAATTAACTCTACCTCAGAAATAGCCGCAGTTAAATCACTAACCGTACCTTGACTAGCTAAATTCCGGGCTTTTTCTAAGCGAGAAACATCTTCAATTTCTAATTGCCAACTAGCAATTAATTGCTGTGCTTCATTATAATTTTCCCTAGAAGCATCTATTTGTTGGGCTTGAGAAATCGCCGTTTCTAACCCAGCCACAGTACCAATAAAAGCGCTTCTTTTCGCCTCACCCAAAACCATAAAATCATCAACTTCCGCCTGTAATTCAGGAATAGAGGGGATTTTTCGAGCAATTTCCAGCGCTTTATCAGCATCTCGCTCTTTCATCTTCCCCTGTGCCAATTTAAGTATTTTCCGCGCAAATCCAGTGATTAGATCCTGGGCTTTTTGGTATAAATAACTATCTGGTTTAATCGTTTGAGCTAGTTTAATCGCTTTGAGTAAATTATCTAAACTCCGGTTTTCTGCCAAATTTTCAGCTTTGTAAAGTTTATCCCCATCTTCCCGCGCCGTGACAATAATATTATTTAATTGCTCATATTTAGTATTTGCCCAGTATTTATTATTTACCCGCAGTAATCTAGCACTGAGCATAAAAGCCGATTGCCAATGTCTTTGGCGCAGTTCTTTTTCGGCCTCCTGGTAGATTCCTTCAGCTTTTGACCAAATTGATTGCCATTTTTCAATTTGTTCTTCTACTAATTTACTCGCTTCTAAATCCGCTGGAATTTGACGAGCAGTAGCGATCGCCCCCGGCAAATCCCCCGACTGAAAAGTTTCATCAGCTAGTTGTAAAATATCCCGTGACCATTGTTCTAAAAACCGATTTATTTCCCCCCGTAGAGGGTGATTTTCTGGTAACTGTTTCACCAAAGCGATCGCTTGGAGCAAATCATTAACTGTTTGCTTAGAAGCCGCCAACTGAGCGCAATGTAACCTAACTGACGCACTGGCTAAAGGCCAGAAAATCTGCGGACAATTAGGAGCAGACGGCAGCTTAAATAACATAGATACTGCCAGAAACCCCACACTTCCAGGAATCAAAGTTAGCACTAGGGCTAAAGGTATCCATCCTTTCATCCAAGGTGGCATCTTCCCAGTTATAACACTGAGATTAAAAGTACCCTTAGAAGCATTATTTATAGATAGGTCTGCGCCATCTTGATTTTTTCCATTCTTCACTGACTTAAAATGAGAACCAACAGCAGTAGTATCAGTCGTTTGATTATTTGGTATATAGTTGGGCTGAGGTTCAATTGGTTCTTCTACTCGGTCTAAAGACCAATTATCTGGAATATCTCGCTCTGTCATTGCTCACACCACACTAATTAATTGAATAGCGATATGAAAGTAGGTAGATCAATAAATTAAATATAGATAATATTATTCCTATATCCTAACTTTCTTATCAATAACATTACTATTATTTGGTTTGAGTATGACTAATTACATTAACCAGAAATTGAAGATTCTTTTTGTAAATCCAGAATTAGCTGAGTTAAATCGTCACTACTTGCCTGGTAAACATTACCACAAAAGTCACAAATTGCCTCCGCACCATTATCTTTAACAATCATGTCCTCAAGTTCAGCCTCTCCCAATATTTTCAACGCCCCTAGCACCCGCTCAAAAGAGCAACCACAATGAAAGCGTAGCATTTGACTTTCGGGAAATATGTTTAACCCCATATCTCCTAACAAATCATGCAATATCTCCGGCAATGTTTTTCCCGCTTGTAGTAGTGGTGTAAAACCGGATAAAGCGGAAACTCTGGATTCTAAAGTTGCTACTAGTTCTTCATCTTGAGCCGCCTTAGGTAACACTTGTAGCAATATTCCCCCGGCTGCTGTTACCCCCTGTTGTCCCACAAATACACCCAAAACTAACGCCGAAGGAGTTTGTTCCGAATTTACGAGATAATGGGCTACATCGTCACCTATTTCCCCAGAAACCAGTTCCACTGTACTAGAGTAAGGATAGCCATAACCAATATCTCGGACTACATAAAGATAGCCCCCACCCACAGCAGAACCAACATCCAGTTTACCTTTGTGATTGAGGGGTAATTCTACAGATGGATTACCGACATAACCCCTCACAGTTCCATCTAAACCTGCATCTGCTAATATACCACCTAAAGGACCATCTCCCTTAACGCGAACATTCACCCTAGAGCCTTGTCGTTTCATGCTTGAAGCCATTAACAAACCAGCCGCCATTGTTCTTCCTAGTGCTGCTGTGGCCACATAGGACAATTTATGGCGAACTCTTGCTTCTTCCGTTAACCGGGTGGTAATCACACCTACTGCTTTAATCCCACCATCCGCCGCTGTCCCACGAATTAATTGATCTGCCATGAAAAACCTTACAATTCTTTACAAGGTGACTTTTGTATTTTAGCTTAAACAGTAGAAGCCGTTGATTAACCCATTACCCATTACCCATTACCATGCTAGGTACATTTCAACAAAGCCAAATTCGCATCGAAATTCCAGCATCAGCCGATGCTATTCATGATAGTATTCTTCATCCAGTACAGTTGAAAAAATGGCTGTTAGGACAAAATTTCCCCCCAGAAATGCCCACAGAATTGCTACCAGGCTTTGAATTTACTACTTGGACAGGACCTGTATCCATTCACCATCGAGTAGAGGTCGTAAAACCCAATTGTTTGCGCTTACTCCTCAGTGGAGGCATTGATGGCTTTCACGAATGGTACTGGGGTGAAGGTTGGGTCCAGTCACGCTTAGAAGGTATATCTATGTTACCCCTGAATTTAGGTCAAAGTCTCAGTTTATTCAGCTTGCGTCAGTTTTTAGCCACGATTAAATATTAGACATCTGGTGAAAATTAAATATCGGGTTTCTATTGCTCTTGTAGAGACTTATACAATTTCAATACAGAATAGCTGAATCAAACAAGGAGTGGTGAGCAGAGATTTGGAAAACTTTATATCAGGTAACTAAAGATTAAAAAATTACCCCCATTCCCGACCATGAAATGGAGATTCACTGTAACTTTTTTGACTTTTTCAACATTATCTGAACAGCAAATTAACTGTTAATGTTAATTAACATCTAGTAATTTATAGTCTCGGAGCAATTTCGTGTTTTCAGCACTCAATAATTCCCGCAGGCTATCAATCTCATTTAATATCTCAATTTCCCGTCTACATTCTTGTTGTAAAATTGATAGGTAGCGCTCGCGCTGCTTTTCTGTTTTGGCCTCTTTGAGCATACAAATGGCCATGTTAATGTTAGAAACAGGATTGGATAAGTCTATAGAAACTTTTCTTAACAGGCTTTCTCGAACCTGTGCCAGTTCATTGGAGTTTTGTAATTCAAGCTGATTGGTTTTGATTTCCTTTTCCAGTCTTGCTGACTTTCGAGCTTCTTTTAGATAGGCTTGACCGGGAATTGAACGTTTTTGCAACCTAGCTTTTACTGCTTGTAATATTTCCAAAGGCTCAAAAGGTTTAGTAATATAATCATCAGCACCTAAACACATACCCTGACGTAAATCACTGCGGTTAGCTTTGGCGGTAAGAAAAATCAGGGGGATATCAGCACACTTGGGTTCTTGTCGCAGTTTTTGTAAAACCTCATAGCCATTGAGTCCTGGCATCATGATGTCACAGATTATTAAATCAGGATTTTTACTTTTAGCTAATTGTAACCCAGTTGTTCCGTCTACAGCGGTAATAACATTGAAATCCGCCAATTCTAAAATTTCTTGCAGATTTGAGAGAATTTGAGTTTCATCCTCGATTACTAAAATTAAGCTCATAATTCAAATTTGACCTCTATAGGACTTATCTATGTATATTTATAGTATATTTATGGCAATTTTTCTGATTTCATTCATTTAATAACATAAAGTTCAGTATACACTAAATTGTACATACTGAAATTTTAAATAATTATTAAGTAATGAACTTTGCTACTGATAAAAATTCTTTTTTTCTGTCATTATTGTTATAATAATAGCATCTGCTGTAGTTTAATGGATACGCCTAAGTCAGTTATTAACCACCCTGAATGAAATAATGAAGAGCCATAGCCCGAATATATTAAAAGAAATACCTCTGAGATTAGTCTTAATTGTTCCCTTTGTATTACAAATTGTCGGGGCTGTGGGCTTGGTTAGTTATCTTTCATACTATACTGGGGGTAAGGTACTGGAAAATATGGCTAAAGAATTGATCACAGAAATTTCTGACCACATTGATCAGCGTCTAGATGATTATTTGGAACACCTAATACAAACTAGCGAAAATAATGTGGCTCTGATTAAATTAGGTATTATGAATTATCAGGATTTAGCCACGGTAAAAAACTATTTTTGGCGGCAGTTACAAATAGTTGATCAGATAAATGATGCGGCTATTGCTACGGAGCAGAAAAAATTTTTGGCGGTAGCTAAACAAAAAAATGGATCTGCGATGATTATTCTCAGAGATCAGTCAACTAATTATAAATTGAATACCTACTTCACTGACAATATAGGAAATTACGATCAGTCTAAAAATATCATTAGCTCCCAAACCAAATTCTCTAAAGATATTCGATCAAGTAATTGGTATCAAGCAGCGAAAAATGCAGCAAGAGAGGGAATTTGGCACTTTGTTGTTTCAAGAAATAACCACAATGAACCAATTTTAATTATTGCCTATTTATTAGCATTCTTTGATCAGAATAATACTTTTCAGGGAGTTGTTAGTACCTCTATTCCTCTATCTCAACTAGAGGATTTCCTCCGAAAATTGAAAATAGGTAAGACCGGTCAAGCTTTTATTTTAGAACGGAGTGGGTTATTAGTTGCTAGTTCCACTGGTGAAGATCCTTTTCTTTTAGGTTTATCAACTTCTTTCAATTTTTCTAAAGCAGATAATTTGAGTAAATACAGATTAAATACACTGAACAGTCGTAACGATCTAACTCGGGAAACAACTCAAAACTTACTAGCACATTTCCAGGGAATTGAGCGAATAACAACAAAACAAAACTTTATGTTTATCTCCAAAAATGGGCAACGGCATTTTGTCGAAGTTATACCAGCGTCGGTTCATAAAAATTTAGATTGGCTAACAGTTGTTGTGATTCCTGAAGCCGATTTTTTTGAAGAAATGAAGAAAAATACCAGTTGGAATATTATATTGTATGGTCTAACCATTCTAATTAGCGCTGGGATTGGTTTGATGATTACTAGATGCGTCACTAAATCCATTTTACAGTTAAATAAAGCCACCCAAACTCTAGAACTGGCAAACTGTCAACCATTTTGGAAAGAATCAGATCTTGCTTTAATGGAAGTTAAATGTATTAAAGAATTGGTAAATCTGTCCAATTCCTTCAAGAGAATGGCTATTCAATTACAATCATCTCTGATAACTTTGGAGGAGCGAGTTCAAGAAAGAACTACAGAATTAATCATTGCTAAGGAAAAAGCTGAAATAGCAAATCAAGCCAAAAGCGAGTTTCTTGCTAACATGAGCCACGAATTGCGTACACCCCTAAATGGCATTTTAGGCTATGCCCAGATTTTGGGACGGACACAACTTACTCAGGAGCAACAGCGGGGAATTGCTGTGATTTATCAATGTGGTACACACTTGCTGACCCTGATTAATGATATCCTGGATATTGCCAAAATTGAAGCCCGGAAAATGGAACTTGATCCTGTACCTTGTTATTTACCATCTTTATTACAAGGAGTAGCAGAAATTGCCAAAATTAAAGCAGAGGAAAAAAGTCTAGACTTTATTTACGAACTGGTAGGAAATATGCCATCAGGAGTTATTTTAGATGAAAAGCGGGTTAGACAAGTTTTATTAAATCTGTTGAATAATGCTGTCAAGTTTACAAACAGAGGAAAAGTAATTTTTAGAGTTATTATTGATAATAATGAGATAAAAACATTGACATCCTCTTGTGTGAAAATAAAGTTTCAAGTTCAAGATACTGGAATTGGTATGAACTGCGAAGAATTAGAAAGAATTTTTATGCCCTTTGAACAGACAGGAACATCTAAACAAAAAACAGAAGGAACAGGTTTAGGTTTAGCAATTAGCAAAAGTTTTGTAGAAATGATGGGTAGTCAACTGGAAGTTAACAGTGAATTGGGAAGTGGCACTTTATTTGAATTTGAGATTCAGTGTTCTTTAGCTGATAACTGGGCTAAAGCTAATACTATGACTAATTTAGGTCAAATTGTGGGATATGCTGGCCAGCGTAGACAAATTTTAGTAGTTGATGATCGTTGGGAAAATCGCTCTGTAATCTTTAGTTTACTTGCTCCCTTGGGTTTTATAGTTATGGAAGCTAATCATGGTGAAGAAGCTTTACAAAAAGCTATGGAAAATCCTCCTGACCTGATAATTTCTGACCTAAAAATGCCGATTATGGACGGGTGGGAAATGCTGACTCAAATACGTGAATTAGCCGAGTTGAGAGACACAATCGTGATCATTTCTTCTGCTAGTGTATTTGATACAGACCGTCAAAAAAGCTTGATCAGCGGTGGCCAGGGTTTTTTACCTAAACCAGTAAAAGCAGAAGAACTTTATTGGATATTAGCCCAACAACTTCATTTGAACTGGATTTATGCAGAATCTGCCGTAACTGACACAGAAATATCCGTGTCAGTTACTGATAAAAAAATAGTTGTACCACCTGCTGCTGACTTAGGCATATTGTTAGAGTATGCTATGCAAGGACAAATTAGAGAAATAACTCATGAACTAAACCGTCTGGAGCAAAACGGTGAAGTCTACCGACCCTTTATAGATAAAATGACTTTGATGGTGCAAGGATATAAAATTGTTAAGATCCGTGAGTTTCTCCAAAATGTCAGTAAACAATAGACATCTCTACCTAAATGGTGTACTCTAGAAGAGAGCATGATTAAATAAAAAACATCTTTAGGATAATTTAAGAAAATACATATTAAAACTTAGTGTATCTCTAGTTAAAAAAATACCATTCATAATTGATAAGTCATAAGGAAAAGATCTTGAAAAATTTACATAAGCAGGCCATAATTTTAGTAGTTGATGACAATCCCACCAATTTAGAAATTCTTGATCATGCTTTGACTCAAGAAGGCTACAAAGTGCGAATCGAAGCCGAGGGTTTAAATGTCATCAAACAAGCTCGTTTGAGTATTCCTGATTTAATCCTGTTAGATATTATGTTACCTGATCTAAATGGATTTGAGGTTTGTAAGCAATTGAAATCCGATCCCTTGACTGAAGGTATACCTATAATTTTTATGACAGCCCTAGCTGATCCTGTTGATAAAGTTAAAGGGTTAAATTTAGGTGCTGTGGACTATATAACTAAACCATTTCAAAAAGAGGAATTACTGGCTCGTGTGCGTGGCCATGTGCAGTTACGACAATTAAATAAAACTTTAGAATTACAGAATCAACAACTTATAGAACTTAAAAATGAACTAGAAAATCGCGTTGCTGAACGAACAGCAGAATTAAGTCAGGCTTTAGAAAAAGAAAAGGAATTAAATCAACTAAAATCCCGGTTCATTACCATGGCCTCCCACGAGTTTCGCACCCCTTTAGCGATTATTTCCTCATCATCGGGTATTTTACAAAATTTTAGCGATCGCCTCAGTGAAAAAAGAAAACAGGAACATCTAGAAACAATCCAAAATACAATCAAACATATCATCCAAGTCCTTGATGATGTCTTGATGATTAACCAAGCTGAAGCTGAAAAAATAGAAGTAAAACTAGAACCATTAGATATTATTAAGTTTTGTCGTCATCTCAAAGAGGAAATAGAAGCTAGTTTTAGATCTCATGAAATAGATTTTTATATAGATTTAGGTGATGAAATTTTCAACAATTATCAGCTTGTTCTGATAGATAAAAAATTGTTGCGGCAAATTATCACCAACCTCCTGACTAATGCTATTAAGTATTCTCCCGATCACAATTTAGTTAACTTTAGTTTATCTAGAGAAGATCACCAACTCATCTTTAAAATTAGTGATTATGGCATTGGTATTCCCGCAACTGACCAAGTTCATTTATTTGAGTATTTTCAGCGCGGATCTAATGTTGGGACACTTCCTGGTACAGGTTTAGGTTTGTCCATAGTCAAAAAATGCGTAGATTTGCACGAAGGGGAAATTACCTTCCATAGTGAATTAGGAAAGGGAACAGTATTTACAGTGATTCTTCCCTTTTTAAAGGGGTAAAAACTTAATCAATCAGCAGTTGTTTGTCCATGGTTTCACGTAAATTAGAGATTTCTAAATTCACTTTTGTGATACTGAAGTCTGCAAATTTGAACACATAAGTGCTATGTAGACTAATTACTACGCAAAGACTTAATTATTCTATTAATCAGATCACTATGTTAAGTCATATTAGTTTATATTATAAAAAAGAAGTGTAAATTAATGGGAATTGACCGTGTGTTGTATTTAGCAGAATTACAAAAACTAAAAACTGGCTTACTTGGTGTTACTGGCAAAACTGAACTAAAACTGCTCGCTTGTCAACACAATGAACAAAATTGGAGTCCAGTACCGAAGGAAGTGATTGTTTCTAATAAAACAGATAAGTTCAATCATGGGGCTTTGGTACTGGTAGAATTAAGCGCCAACCGTCAAATACAGCGAATTGAAGAGGCAAATCTTACCTTGGTCAATATTTTGCAGAATTTTTCCCGACAGGTGGCCAGGTTTAAGCTTAAGGAAAGTGAAATTGAGCAGTGGAAATACTCACTGAGGATTCAGGCTGAAGAATTCAATCGTCGGCAAAACGAAATAGAGTCACGCTGGCAAGAAATACAATCCCTAGAAAACGAGTTTCAAAATCTAGATAGAAAAAAACAGCTAGTTGAGACATCTCGCACAGAAATTGACTATTTACGAGCAGAAATGGAACGGAGTCGCCAAGATTTAGAAGGTGCTTGGCAGCATTTACGGGGTGAACAACGCCGTTTGCAAGAAATGACATTGAACTCCCAACAGACTCAGATGATAGAAGAGATTTCTGGGGTATTCGGTGATTCAGTTAATGGTTTATCTAGTGAAACTACTACGGTAGAAACAATTAGGGAAATTCTCAATTCTGCTTTTGCATTTATTGACAAGCAGCAGGATAATATGAATCTATACTGGCAAAGGTTGGATATAGAGAGTCATGCAGCCAAGCAACAGCAAAACAGGACAGAGGAACTCCTGCAAACTCTCAACTCTTGCCAAGAGGAACTCCAACAAGCAGAGAATGATCTAACACAGCAAATCAACCAAGTCCAATCAAAAACAGCCATTTTTAACAGTAAACGGGAATTGACTGTGATGCTGAAACGATGTCTGGGAACTGAGGAAGAATTTTACCAAAAGCTTTACACCTTGGCCGCTTACATGGATTTTGGATTTTCTAAACAGGTAGATGTAGAAGCTTTACAGCAAATACCTTTGGAAGAATTAAAAAAAATGGTGCAAGACTCAGTGGAAAAGTTAGATAGGGATTCTGAATTTGTGGAAGCACAAGAGCAAGAACTCAGATATAAACAGGAACTCATAGCAAAACTTCAACAACGAATTCAAGATTCTTACGGTCAAGAAAAGATAAACTTAGAATCAGAACTAGCTGAGGTAGAGGATATCTACAAAATGCTCAACAAAAGCCTGATTGGACAAAGATGTAATTTGATTGATCAGCAAAAAAATCTTCGGAAACAACAAATTATATTACATCAAAAACAAGGATTTTTGACTAACTTAAAAGGTGAATATGCTGATTTAGGATTGGTGGTTTTACAGTTGGAAACCCACAAGCAGGAAAGATACGAGGAAATTAAAAACCTAGAGAGTTATATCGCTCAAATCCTAATTGCTATTGAGGCAGATCAACAGACAATTGATCTTCAAACCCAGAAGGTAGAAAGAAAGCGTCAAGAAGTCAAATTCATAGAGGAGGAAATGCTGAATTTACGCACAGCAACTAATGAATCTTGCGGTCGAATTAATGTTTATCAAGAAATACTACAATCTCTTCAGGATGATCTTGATGGATCACGAAACCAATTACAAAAAATTGCTCAATTTTTAGAAGACATTTGCAAGTCACCCTAGATAAGAGTTAGTAGTAATTAGACAAAAAATATCAAGGCAGTAATTATAATTTATGTCCCCAGTTGACAATTACACTCCTTCCTACAGACAATCAGAATCAACACTTCAAAGTCATTAATTTTTATCTGCATTTGTGATGTAAGATATTTTGACAATAGTATTAACTATTTGTGCAAAATTAATTCCCTATTGGGAAATTCTGTATCCTTTACCAGACAAAGAAGATAGTTAAATGAAATGTGCAATTTATCCTGTATGACTACTCATCTCTAGATTAGTTCCTGATGCCAAAAATAAACGAAACTCTGTTGTCTTCTGGTCTGTAACCTCAGCAGACATAGATCCTCTTTATTATTCTAGATTTAATTTTATATGTATCTAGGATTTGCTGATAGTCTAAGTGGCGTAGTCACAAAAGTCACCTTTAATACCAGGTAACATAACAGGATTTATTTTGCTATGTTGAACATTTTCTTAAAGATACTACACTTGTATTACTACTCTGTATATATCTGTAAGGAGAAAAAATCATGCAAACCATTACACGCACTTCAACAACTGAAATGGAAGTTACTAGTATTCGTCTAGAACGACAACTAAAGGATAAACTTAAAGATATGGCTGGTAATCAAGGATATCAGTCTCTAATTCGAGATATCCTATGGAATTATATCCAGCAAAAATCTGGTGAGTGGCAACCGCGTTTTTCTAAATCTGATATTCGCGCTAGTATTTCTGCTATAGCTGAACAACAACAACGTTGTGTCCTCACGGGTAAATTAATTGAACCACAACAGTCCATGCTGTTAGGATTGACCAGAAATGGTGATATGCTTCCTCTAAGCCTGGAGAGTTTATCTGGCTAGTTGGAAATTTTAGTTAATTTTACCCATTTATACCCATGTAATTGGGTAAAATACCGCTTAAAAACTAATTTTAAACATTTGACTATGGCTACACCAGGTCAGCTATTAACTCGGATGCAAAATATCAGCCTTATGGGTTATTTATAGGGAAATAGAATAAAAAACAATGGTAACTGATTCTTCTACACTCAGCAACAATATTTCTCCTGAAGAAAACTTAGATACCAATGAAGTAGCTATTCAGGTTGATAAATTATCAGACAGACAGCGACAAATTAGTGCTACAATCCAAATTCCCCAACCAGTAGAAAAAGTTTGGCAAATTCTCACGGACTATGAATCATTACCTGATTTTATTCCCAATCTCGCCAAAAGCACTCTTCTGGAACATCCCCATGGAGGCATTCGACTGGAACAAATTGGTAAAGCGAGTTTACTTAATTTTAAATTCTGCGCCCGTGTAGTTTTAGATTTAGAGGAATCATTCCCCAAATTAATCCAATTCAATATGGTAGAAGGGGATTTTAAAGGGTTTTCTGGTTTTTGGTGCTTAGAGCCTTGTTTCCTCAGTGAACAACAAGGTACTACTCTTTGCTACACCATCCAAGTTTGGCCTAAACTGACTATGCCAATCTCAATTATTGAACGTCGCCTCAGTCAAGACCTGCAAGCCAACCTCTTAGCAATTCGTCAACGTTCTCTAGAAACCATCCTCTAACAAATTCTCTCGTTACAGGAACTACAAAAAAGAAAAACCTAGAAATAATAAAAGGATAGAAAAAACTCTATCCTTTCTTCAATACCCCCAAGGGAATTCGAATCCCTGTTACCTCCGTGAAAGGGAGGTGTCCTAGGCCTCTAGACGATGGGGGCTTGTTTTTCATCACTTTAAATAATATAGCGGATTTTTTTGAGGATGTCAATAGGTTGGGAAAAAATTTTTTTTAGCAGTCTGGGAAAGGGTTATAGGCACCAGCAGGGGAAATAAACTGCTGACGGTTGGACAAAATCTACTAAAATTTTAGTGAGATAACTTTGTGGGCGCTGTTTTCCTATGGGCGTTGCTGATTTAAGGTGTGAAAATGATATTTGTTGATATCCAAATCCTTGTAGAGACGTGACCTGGGTAGGGGCTCTCATATCTACACCTAAATTCATACTTGGTTTGGGCAACGCGTCCTATGAAGGTCTCCAGATACTCTTGTTTACCAGTTTCCTTGCTATATGATTCTGTACACAGGATTTTGATTTGAAATCTATGGCTCAAAATCTACAACATGGAAGCACCTTTTGAAATCACCATCCAGATGGTGATCACTGTTTTTGCGGGCATTAGCGCCCAGGTAATGGCTGCATATTTCAAGCTGCCTAGTATTGTCTTGCTACTGCTATTAGGCATTCTTTTGGGCAAAGACGGTTTAGGACTATTGCAACCGCACTTACTAGGGGCGGGATTAGAAGTGATTGTTTCCCTAGCAACAGCAATCATTTTGTTTGAGGGTGGACTGAAATTAGATCGGCAAGAGTTGGGCAAGGTTTCCGTTAGTTTACAGTTACTTGTGACACTGGGAACAATGATCACTCTGTTGGGAGGTAGTCTGGCCGCTCACTGGTTGGGTGAATTTCCTTGGAATATAGCTTTTCTCTATGGGTCTATTGTTGTTGTTACTGGTCCAACTGTAATTGGTCCATTAATTCAACAAATTAATGTAGATAGACAAGTAGCAACGCTATTAGAAGGAGAAGGGATTATCATTGATCCCGTGGGTGCTATTTTGGCCTATGTAGTCCTAGATACAATCTTAAACGGTGATACAGATCCGATTAATGCCATTATTGGTCTCCTCTTACGTTTCGGTGTGGGTGCGGGTATAGGTGGTATTGGTGGCTACTTAATGAGTTGGATCTTCAAACGTGCCAATTTCATTTCCTTTGAACTGAAAAATCTGGTTGTACTGGCAATGTTATGGGTATTATTCACCCTAGCACAAATCATCCGCAGCGAGTCGGGAATTATGACTACAGTGGTGGCTGGTGCGGTATTTGCTAACTCTTCAGTTCCCGAAGAACGTTTATTGCGAAGTTTTAAAAATCAACTTACCATTCTCAGTGTTTCTGTTTTATTCATCCTCCTAGCGGCTGATTTATCTATTGCCAGTGTCTTGGCTTTGGGTTGGGGGAGTTTATTGACTGTTTTGGTGTTAATGTTTGTCGTGCGTCCCATTAATATCATTTTTTGTACTTGGAATAGTGACTTAAATTGGCGACAAAAACTATTTTTAAGTTGGGTTGCACCCAGAGGCATAGTTTCCGCTTCTGTGGCTTCTTTATTTGCCATTTTACTCACCCAACGCGGTATTAATGGTGGTGACTCAATTAAGGCTTTAGTGTTTTTAACAATTATTATGACAGTTTTTTGTCAAGGTTTAACCGCTGGCTGGTTGGTTAAATTGTTAAGAATTAGTTCTCAAGACGCAACCGGGGCGGTAATTGTGGGCTGTAATCCTTTGGGTTTATTAATTGCTCGCTTTTTTCAAGAACGGGGAGAAAGTGTGGTGATGATTGATACTGATCCAGAACGTTTAGCCCAAGCGGAAGCCCAAAATCTGCGGGTAATTGCTAGTAGTGCTTTGGACGGGGAAATACTCGAAGAGGCCGGAATTGGTTCAATGGGTACTTTTTTGGCAATTACAAGTAATGGTGAGGTAAATTTTGTTTTAGCGCAACGGGCTGCTGAGGAATTTAATCCCCCCTGTGTTTTAGCTGCTTTTCCCCGTCACCCTCAAGGTTCTCCTGTGGTTAATAGTAAAGTTGATCAGGCTTTTGTTGCTGATTTACCAATAAAAACTTGGAATGAATATTTAAGTAATGGACAAGTTAAGTTAGGTGTAACTACATTAAATGTGGCAGAATTTGCATCTCAACAGGAACATATACAAGAAAAAATTCAGGATGGGATTTTAATACCTCTTTTGCTAGAACGGGAACAACGTTTACAGGTCATGTCAGCTACTCAAGAATGGGAAATTGGCGATCGCATTATTTATCTATTATATGATTCCCGTCCTAATCTTTTAAAATTGCTCTCTGGTGCGAGTCAATCTACACCTTTAACGGTGGAAACATTAGCAGAAGTCGAAGAAATCAGGAGCAAAAATACTAATGTTTAAAGATTTCTGTAATTTAAATATCCATTATCTCTAATATTTGTAGAGACGTTCCATTATCTCTAATATTTGTAGAGACGTTCCATGGAACGTCTCTACATTATATAACGTCTGTACATTTGATTTTTTTACTCCCATAATCTTCTTCCTGCTTTCCCTTGTAATCTTTCATGGGTATCTTTTAATAAAGCAGGAATATCTAAATTTTCTGGACATTTGGGTAAACAATCACCACATTCTGTACAACGGTTGGCTTGCATTCCTGGAAACCAATGACCGGCTTTTTCAAACATTCCATAACGATATTGTCCATAATCTGTCATATTGTAGGCTACGGCTAAATTTCTTAATCTTAAAACTTCGGGAATATGAATATTTTCGGGACAGGGTAAACAAGCATAACATTGACTGCATTTATCAGTTAATAAAACATGATTTTGCTGAGTTTCTAATCTTTCTAAAATGGCAATCTCCGCTTTTGTTAATTCATTTTTATCAGCAAAAATTTCGGGAGATATTACTAATTCTTCGGGTTTTGCAGGTCCTATACTCAAGGTAGTAATGCGTTTGTCATTGAGTAGAAAACGATAATTAAAATCTAAGGGTGTGAATGGATGACACAGTTCTTTTAATGTTGGGGGAGGACTATATAATTTTCCCCCTTTATCAGCAGGAGAAATAATAAAAACCCCCATATCTTTCTCTATTGCTAATTCAATTGCGGCGGTATTACGTTGAAAAAAATAGTAATAATGGAGATTGACAAATTCAAAAAAATCTGTATTTATAGCGGCTAAAATTAGATCTAATGCACCATGGGTAGAAAAACCAATATGTCTGACTCTGCCATCATTTACAGCTTCTTGTACAGCCAGCATACAACCGTTTTTTGATTGTACCCATTCTAAATGTTCCCACGTATTTAATCCATGAATTCCCAGACAATCTAAATAGTCTAAATTTAACTCTTTTAAAGATTCATCAATATACAGACGCATGGTATCAGCATCTGCTGTAGGCGGAATTTTGGTAGTAATATAAAGTTGATGACGAGGTATTGATAAACCAGCCTTAATAGCTTTAGCCAAATATGCTTCGCTATCACCATAACCTCTAGCTGTTTCTAGATGATTAATTCCTAAAGATAAAGCTTTTTCAATGGTTTGCTGGACATTTTCGCTGTCAGTTAAATAGCGCATTGTTCCCAACGAAAAAACAGAAAGATGTAAGTTAGTTTTACCAAAACGACGATATTGCATGACTCTAGTTTATCCAGTTAAGTAAATGATGGCTGAGTTGAGGAAAGAATGGAGAAGAGAAATAATAATTTTCTTGTGTTTTCTCAATTCTCAGCTTTGACAACTCAGAAATTATTACTCAATAGTTTGTTAATCCCCTGCGGTAAAAATAAATAACTATTAAAAACTTTTAAAAAGCTTTTTTTATCTGCTTTTTTAATTTTCAATTGTTAATTTTCTAGTTCGAGAACTTGATATTAGCTTTCTCCATTACCAAACCGCTTAATCAAGTCCTCGGGACGGAGATTAGAAATAAATTCGCGGAAGGCCTCTTGTTCAGCTTCATCAGCATCACGATCTACGGGGATAGAAGCATCAGCGACTACTTCTTCCATCACCCAAATCGGAGTATTTGTACGTAGAGCAATAGCGATCGCATCACTGGGACGAGCATCAATTTCTTTTTTGACATCCCCTTGTTGAAGAATTAACGCTGCATAAAAGGTATCCTTTTGCAGGGTATGAATAATAACTCGATCTAAGGTCATATTCCACGCTTCCAGCATATTCACCATCAGGTCATGGGTTAAAGGTCTAGGAGGCCTTTGATTTTCCATAGCCCCCATAATTGCTCTGGCTTGTTCTTGACCGATGTAAATGGGCAAAGCGCGACGATCTGAACCATCTTTCAGGAGTACAATCGGGCTGCGGGTGATGGCATCTAATGCTATACCAGCGACTTTCATTTCTATCATTGGTTCAGCCTCTAAAATTCTTTAATCGCTTGGAACTATGTAGCAGACAATACACTCTTCTGAAAATTAAAAATTAATAATTAATAATTCATAAAAAGCTGGTTTAATCTACTTTTTAGGAATTTTTAATGGTTTGTTGACTGTTGTTGTGGTATCTTAGCAATGAGGTATAAATAAACCTATTTCATACCATATTAACAACTAATTTATTTATCCTTCATATTTTATCCTTGTTTAACCTTTTAATTCAAGTAAGCCCTGGGAGTGATGTTAATATGTTAATATTCATTTAGCAAAATCGGGAAATAAATTAAACCTACGGGCTGTAAATTTTTTCCGATAATTATGAGTTGATTTCCGCCAAAATCAGGCAATAAATAAAATTATTTTCGCAAAAGCTGTGTTTACAGGATTAATTCAAGGTTTAGGAACGATAAAACCCCGTGGGGGAGATTTGTGGCAAATTAGTTATCTGAGTCAGCCACAGACAATCGTTCAGGACTTGGCTTATGGTGATAGTATAGCTGTAGATGGAGTCTGTCTGACAGTTGAAGAAATATTAAAAGATGGATTTATTGCCACCGCTTCACCAGAAACCCTCGGCCGCACAACATTAGGTAAGGAAGAAACTCAGCAAAGATATGTTAACTTAGAAACGTCTCTGCGAGTAGGTGGTAAAGTCGGTGGTCATTTTGTCATGGGTCATGTAGATGGAATTGGTCAGTTAATAACATCTAAACAAACTGCTAGTTCCTGGGAAATGACCTTTGTTGCCCCGGATGCGATCGCTCGCTATATTGTTCCTAAAGGTAGTATTGCTGTTAATGGTATCAGTCTAACCGTGGCTGAATATAAATCAGAATTATCTCAATTTACAGTTGCAGTTATACCCCTGACATACAGCGAAACTAATCTGAGTCATTTAGTACCGGGGAGTTGGGTAAATTTAGAAGCAGATATCTTGGGTAAATACGTAGAAAAATTCCTCACTCCTGGAAATAATCACCATCAAGAAGGGGAGATTACAACTGCATTTCTAGTAGAAAATGGGTATTTGTAGGGGGAATTGCCAATTCCCCCTACCCTAATTAACGAGCTTGGGCTATGCGCTGAGATTGTATCAATTGACTGATTCCACCTGCTAACTGTACACCTGGGTCAACAGCAACCCATCCATTTTGGGTGAGGTGACGGACTTCAAAGTGCAAGTGAGGACCAGTAGAATTACCAGTGTTACCAACTAGGCCAAGGACAGTTCCCGGTTCTACCCATTGACCGGGTTGAACCAAGATTTCTGACATATGACCGTAGAGAGTTTGTTGAGCCGAAGCATGATTAATGATCACAGTTAAACCGTAACCACTAACCCAGTTAGCAGTCTCGACTTGACCTTTAGCTACTGCTAAAATTGGTGTTCCTGTGGGCGCTCCCAAATCTGTGCCAGTGTGAAAGCGACTATCACCTGTGATAGGATGAACCCGCCAGCCAAATAAAGAAGTAATGGGGGCAGCGATAGCTAGAGGGAAGATCATTCCCGAACCACTACCACCACGATAGGCAATGGTATTAGTATAGGGAACTTCTGGTAATACTGATGCCAGGGAGAAGTTATAAGACACCATACTGGTACGAGGAGCAACATTCCCCTCCATTACTGGCGCTGGTAAACTACCCACCGGGGGAGCGATAGGACTAGCGTTTACGGTTGTAGTGCTAAATTCCCCAGGACTAGGGAGAAAGGGACGACGATTATAGGTTGCCTTTGTACGACCTGTATAGGCGGTATCAGTTCTGTTTTTAACTGTGTTTGAGAGCCAATTATTTCGAGTCAAACTAATTTTTTTGTCACCTTTAGGAAGATTTTCGGCAATATTCTTTTGCTGATTGTTATTTACCGTTATGGGTGACCAGGTTGATTTTTTGACAGGGAAAACCGTCGGTAATTTAGCAGTTGTACTTTTTTTCAGCCAAGTTGGTGATGATCTTTGCAACTTAGCCACAGGGGGAGTTTGGGTAGTTTTAGCACAAGCACCCGCAGCTAAAATTGTTTGACAACCTCTAGAACGTTCTGTCACTACTACAGAACTTGGGGATTGATAGTTAACTGTGTCGGGATTTTTGTACTCAGTAGGATCAATATAATTGTTGTTATCATCCTGTGGGTTACTCTCTGTAACTATGATAGTATTTTCAGAGATTTTGTCTGTTTGGGGGACTTCTGGGAGTTTTTTGACTAGGGAGTCAGTTTCCGGCTGTTGAGTGTTTTCACCGCTGGATTTTGCCTCTCTAATAGCTTGTATAGCTCTATATCCACTTTTACTACTTAGCCTTTTTTTCAGCCTAGCTTGGCGTTCAGAAAAATCTGTTTTGGGTTGTGCTGTTGGTGACACAATAGTTTCTGGCTGGGCTGGTTGGGCTGCTGCTTTTGGCTGGGAATTCTCAATAGTTGGGGCAATGTTGTATATTGAACTTTCACTTGCAGCCACAAAACCGCTACCGATAAGGCTAAAGCTAGTTAGTAGACAAAGGCTTCGTCCCGGTAGTTTATAAGCAAAACCTTTACTCATCCCACAATAGTAAAAATTTTTATGGGCAGATTTATGATGCTGCGTCATTTGTTCTCTTTTTTTGTGTGTAATAAACCTAAGAAAATGATGTCATTAAATGTTGGATGTGTACTATCCTACCAGATGAAACCTAAGCTTGAGGATAACCTAAACTGATTGTACCCGGTTGGCAGCAAATTTCGGGTGTTATTGGTGCTTTTGGATCATCATTTGTCATTTTTAACCGGAGATTACCTTCTTGAGTTACACCAACTACTGTACCTAAAAGATTATTGACATAAACCTGATCACCCATATTTGTAAGGACATCAAGATAGTGAGATAAGAGTATACTTATTCCTTCTGCTTGTAAACACTCTATACCGGAATTAATTCCCAGTAAAACCTTTGAAGTTAGCATTTCCAGGTGATCTATAATCTGATAATTCTGGGAATTTTGCCATAATTTCAGATTAATTCCCGTGGACGGAACTTGATTTTCCCAGTTAATACCAACCCCAATAACGGCTTGAGTGATTTGTCCTTGATTAACTTTGGTTTCAGTCAAAATACCGCCTAATTTGCGACCATTTAATACTAAATCATTCGGCCATTTTATGCCAACCGGTAGACCGCATTTTCTTAATTGTGCTGTAATTCCCCAAGCACTGGCTAAGGTAAGTTGATAACTGCTGGTAGCTTCTAGTTTAGGATCTATTGCCATGGACATATATAGACCACCAGCAGAAGACTGCCATTGACGACCCCATTGGCCTCTCCCAGCGGTTTGTTGGGTAGCAATAACTACACATCCGGGTTTCTCTCCCTGGCGCATGAGTTGCCATAGGGTTTGATTTGTGGAGGATAATGTGTTAAAAATATGTAGGGAGAATGGTAAGTCTTGATGCTTATATTCTGCTTTTAATCTATCTACCAAAAGTTGGCGATTAAATTCCACTACATTCCCCCATAATTGATTTGAATAGTTTTTGGCTTTTGGGAAAATCTGTTTTTCTCGTTGTTCAAGTTAGCATGGAATTGATTGAAAGTTGTTAATTTTCTGTTGAGGTTTGGTTAAAGATGCACACTTGGCATTGGCACAATTGGGAAGGTCTACCCTACCTAACTTGTAATCTCCTAAAACCCTGGCCTCATGGTTTCTTTACCCAACGGTTTTGGCCACGTCTACCTCATGAGCTAACTCAGGCGCTACAACCAGAGGCTTTAGTTTATCGCTTAAAACAGGTACATGGTAATACTGTTTTGACTCCCCAGGAAGTTGATCATCATGTTAACATCAGTGATGATGATTTGGCTTTAGCAGATGGTTTAATTAGTCATCAACCTTTACAAGCTGTCTGGGTGGCTTCTGCTGACTGTACACCTGTTTTGATTGGAGATGTCAAAACTGGACAAGTAGCGGCTCTACACGCTGGTTGGCGCGGTACTGCGGCGAAAATTGTCCCAGCGGCTATTAATAGAATGCAAGCCCATGGCAGTAATTTAGCAGATTTGCGTGTGGCTATGGGTCCGGCTATTGCGGGTGAAGTTTATCAAGTTGCGGTGGAAGTGGCCGCAAAAATCGGCAGTAGCATTGTATCACATAACGAACCAGAAAAAATTATTGCTGCTTTACATGATTTACCAAATTCACCTTTACTCAGTGATACAGAACCGGGAAAAGTGCGTTTGGATGTGCGTCGGGTAAATGCTTTACAGTTGGAACACTTGGGAGTTAGTTTAGAACAAATTGCGATCGCACCCTATTGTACTTTCCAAACTCCAGAATATTTCTTCTCCTATCGTCGAGAACAGCAAAAAAAGGTGCAATGGTCAGGAATTGTCAGTTTAGATGATATTACCCAACCGAATTATCACTAAAAGTGTAAGAATGGTTATTCATAGAAAGAAAACTTGCCATTTTCAAAATTGTTCTATATTGGTATAAACAAACATAACGGGACAAAATCATGACTAATACCCAAACTAATAGCGATATCCAAGCAAGAATCCAAGAAGAAATTGAAGAAGCTCGCGCTGTATGCGACATTTCAGGTAGTAATTCCGCTGCGTGTGCTGCTGCTTGGGACGCAGTGGAAGAGCTTCAAGCCGAAGCATCTCACAAAAGTAAAGAGAAGCCTAAAAACTCTTTAGAAACATACTGTGATGCTAATCCAGACGCAGATGAGTGTCGTCTTTATGAAGACTAACACCAATCTTTGGTTTTCATGAGGTAATAATTTACCGGAATGTTGAAGACGGGGAATAAACCCCCCGTTTTTCACTTTGAAACAGGATACTAAAACTATAGCTGTAGCCAGGGTAATTAGAACATGATCAATCATGGAAACTTAGAAATAACCAAGAATTTCAACGTTGCATGAGTGCATAAGTCCCTCTTGCCTTGTGCTATAACTTTTTCTGTCATGCTCAGGATGAGCTATGCTATCAAATATCCAGTTACAAATTTTTCTAGTTTTCTATTGACTTTATGACAGAAGTATGGTTTCGCCCCTATGTTTGGATGGACTATTGGCTAGAATTATTATTTGTGCTGATTATTCCCATAATTCTCCTAATTTGGGTATTTGTGCAAAAATCTGAGGCCATGCAACGCTTATTGACGATTTACTGGCGTGTAGCCAGTCTGTTAGCCATTAGCATTTATTTAATGATTGGTGGCTTTGGGGTCGGTTTTATATCTGCTTTAATGGCACGGATTCTCATCCCTATTGCGTTATGGTTTTGGGTGGATATCAATGATGAAATTGAGTATCATCCCCAAGGTCCATTAAAACTGGTTTTTACTTCTTGGCGTTGGGCAACAACGGTTTATTGTAGTTTAGGGGCGTTAGCACTTTTACCTTTTTTACGTTGTGCTTTTTCGGCTAATATGCTGAAAACTCCTTACTGTAGTGTTTGGTTGGAAGCACCATTAGTCTTTAAAGAATATTTCCACCATAACAGTACACCTGCTTTTCTCGGTTTTCTGGGTATAGTTACTTTAGGGTTTTACATAGTGTATTTAAGTTATTTTGTCGCGTTCAAACTCAGTAGGTATGGACGTTCGACTACACATTAATTGTGTCTCAGGGAAAGTCGCTCAAAGGTCACTCATGTTAATATTATGAATAGTCCTATTAGTAAAAGACTGGAAAAATACACAGTTAAAAGACCACAGGAGGTCCTTATTGTCACTGTGGAGATTGACGGTGAAACTGATACAATTGCTGTTTTTAAAGGCTTTTCTAGTTCTTTAATGCGTTCAACTGCTTTTGATCCTGATGTGCCGGTGTTATCTGAATCTGCTAAAATTATCACTATTGATAGAATAGCAAGTCCCTATCATCCTGAGTCACCCAGTTATCTGGAAAAGGATATTTCTTGGGAAAATATGCAGGTTTTATTCTCGGAAGTTGGTGTTTAGATTAGTCAGGCTTTTTTGAAGTTTGAATTTTCACTATGTCCCGTTCTGGATACACTTTACCGGTTTTCGCTTGTGCTGCTGCTGTTGCGGCTTTACATTGGCTACGTTATCGTCAACATATAAATTCTGTCTCTATAGATTTGCTTGAACCTGCTGAAATGGGAGAAATACCCATTGAGCAAGTGGCCGGAATATCGGAAAATCAAGCTTTGGCCACGACTCGCAGTGATCCAGGTGATAATCTGGATTTGACTAAAAATACACCAGTTTGGGCTGTGGTAGAATGGTATGCAGGAGATGGAGAATCAGTAATTATTCAGGGTGGAGAAGGTATTGGCAAAAAAATCAATGAGGATGGTAAAGCGGCAATTTATACTTATGCTCAACGGCTAATTCAGGAAAATTTACGGAAATTATTAACAGAGACGGAAAAAATCAAAGTTACAATCATTTTACCAGAAGGGCGATCGCTGGCCATCCGTACTTCTAACTCAGCTTTTGGTGTAGTAGAGGGATTATCTTTACTGGGAACAACGGGTATTTCTCAACCTTTAAGCACACCGGATCAATTAGCGGCTTTTCTGGCTAATCTGGAGGAAAGGGCTAGTAAATTTAGAACTTTGGTATTTTGTATTGGGGAAAATGGACTAGATTTAGCCCAGAAAATCGGTATAAATCCTGCACAGTTGGTAAAAACAGCCAATTGGTTGGGACCAATGTTAGTGGCTGCTGATGTCTTGGGTGTCCAAGAAATTTTATTATTTGGTTATCATGGTAAATTGATGAAACTAGCGGGGGGAATTTTTCACACCCATCATCATTTGGCTGATGGTCGTCGGGAAATTTTAACCAGTCATTGTGCTATGCTCGGTTTAAATGCGACTGATATTCAAACCATTTTTCACAGTCCTACAGCCGAAGCAGCACTAAAACACCTGAAAACCCTTGATCTGAATACTGGTAGTAATTGGGTAAATCTAGTCTATGGTGCAATTGCTGAAACGATTGACACCCGTAGCGAGGTATATATCAATAGCCACAATGAACAGGGTAAAACTAGTATAGCTTGCGGTTGCGTCCTGTTTGACCGCGATCGCCAAATTTTTGTAAAAAGTAAAACTGGTTGTATTTTACTGGAAAAATTGTGCTAAATTAATAAGAATTATCATCATACCAATTTAAAGTAGGCAAATAGTCACTCCAGAATTATCAAATTTATCAATTAACTTATCCGTCTTTGCGGTTAATGATAATTGAAATCTACTACTCTAATCTGGCAGCTTGGTCTTAAATTGGTATAAATAACTCAAATAAATATTTTTTTTAATACTAAATTTGAAATTTGAATTTGATTTCGATGATTAATTTAACAGTTAAGTAGGTGAGCGTGAAAAATTGTCGTTATGACAAGGGAACAGGGAACAGGGAACAGGGAACAGGTTTTAGGTAACTTTACTTTTCGTTACTTATGTCGGTTTTTCTCCGTTCACCTACTTATGACTATTAATCACAAAAATCATCAAAATCACAGACTGTGACTTTCTATCCTTAACGACACACCTTGGCTACCATGAATACAGCGGTGACTCTACCAACGGTTGAAGTACCTCAAACACAACAAAATTTGGGGAACCTGAAACAACAAATAATTGTAATTTTAGACTTTGGTTCTCAATATTCTGAATTAATTGCGCGTCGTATCCGCGAAACTCAAGTATATTCGGAAGTTCTTTCCTACCGCACCACAGCGGAACAGTTACGTCAACTTAACCCTAAAGGTATTATTCTTTCTGGTGGACCTAGTTCTGTATATAGTGACTTTGCTCCCCATTGTGACTCAGAAATTTGGAAGTTGGGTATACCAGTTCTGGGAGTGTGCTATGGTATGCAATTGATGGTTAATCAATTGGGTGGGGAAGTTACCAAAGCCGAACGAGGTGAATATGGTAAAGCATCTCTATATATAGATGATCCTACAGACTTATTAACTAATGTCGAAGAAGGTACAACCATGTGGATGAGTCATGGAGACTCAGTTACAACCGTACCTCCAGGCTTTGGACTGCTTGCCCACACCCATAATACGCCTTGTGCAGCGATCGCTCATCACGACAAAAAACTTTATGGTGTACAGTTTCACCCCGAAGTCGTCCACTCTCAGGGTGGTTTAGCTTTAATTCGTAATTTTGTTTATCATATCTGTGAATGTGAACCTACTTGGACAACAGCGGCTTTTGTTGAGGAAGCAGTTCAGGAAATTCGCGCCAAGGTAGGGGATAAACGGGTATTATTAGCATTGTCCGGTGGGGTAGATTCTTCTACTTTGGCCTTTCTTCTGTATAAAGCCATTGGTGAACAGTTAACCTGTGTATTTATTGACCAGGGTTTTATGCGGAAATTAGAGCCAGAAAGGTTAGTAAAGTTATTTAAAGAACAATTCCATATTCCTGTAGAATATGTCAATGCCCGTGAGCGATTTATCTCAGCTATCGCTGGAGTCACAGACCCAGAGGAGAAACGTCGGCGTATTGGACATGAATTTATCAGTGTTTTTGAGGAAACATCCAAGAATCTTGGACACTTCGACTACTTGGCTCAAGGAACACTCTATCCAGACGTGATTGAATCTGCTGATACCAATGTTGACCCCAAAACTGGGGAACGGGTAGCAGTGAAAATTAAAAGTCATCACAATGTGGGTGGTTTACCAAAGGACTTGAGATTTAAACTGGTAGAACCGCTGCGGAAACTATTTAAAGACGAAGTTCGTAAGGTTGGTCGTTCTATTGGTTTACCAGAAGAAATTGTCCAACGTCAACCCTTTCCCGGACCGGGTTTAGCAATTCGCATTTTAGGGGAGGTCACTGCTGAACGTTTAAATATTTTGCGAGATGCTGATTTAATTGTCCGTCAAGAAATTAATCAACGCGGCTTGTATAATCAGGTTTGGCAAGCTTTTGCAGTCCTTTTACCCATTCGCAGCGTTGGCGTTATGGGTGATAAACGTACCTATGCCCATCCTATCGTTTTAAGGATTGTTACCAGCGAAGATGGGATGACAGCAGACTGGGCGCGGATTCCTTATGATGTGCTAGAAGCAATTTCTAACCGCATTGTTAATGAAGTGAAAGGGGTTAATCGTGTGGTTTATGATATTACTTCTAAACCACCAGGAACTATTGAGTGGGAATAGGTAATTGGTAATTGGTAATTGGTAATTAACAGCTATTAGTTGCCTTTTACCTATCCTTATCAGTAAAATTAAGAATTATGACGTTTTGTTGAGAATATTATGACTGCAACAGTAGAAATTTATACTTGGTCAACCTGCCCTTTTTGTCTCCGTGCTAAAAGTCTACTGAACAAGAAAGGTGTTAATTTTACTGAATATAGTATTGACGGAGATGAGGACGCAAGAGCAAAAATGGCACAGCGAGCCAATGGTAGACGTTCTCTACCCCAAATTTTTATTAATGATAATCACATAGGTGGTTGTGATGATATACACGCTTTAGAGCGTCAAGGTAAATTAGATGAGATGTTAGCATCTTAATTAATCTTAAAAGATTATGTAATCAGATCCCTAACTTCCTAATCTCATTTTTCTTGCTCTGAGATACATAAATGAATTTGAGAAGTCGGGGATCTTGAATATTCTTTGATGTTAAAATTCATGGATAACAGAGGTATAAAGGGTGAAACTGGCTTTTATTATTGATCCTATACATAAACTTGATCCATGTCATGATACCAGTGTGGCACTGATGGAAGCTGGGCAAATTATGGGACATGAAATATGGATAACTCAAGCAAATTTACTGAGTGTAATTAATGGCAAAGCTTGGGCTGTATCCCAACAAGTAGAGCTTGTTCCTGTAAAGTTGGTGGAGGGACGTTGGTTAGCGGTTGATAATTGGTTTAAATTAAGTTCTAGTGTTTTTATTCCTTTAGAAGAAATGGATGCCGTATTTATGCGGACTGATCCACCAATAAATGACGCTTATCTTTATGCTACCTATATTTTGGATTATATTGACCAAAATAAAACTCTAGTCATTAATAACCCTGCTGGTATTCGTAGTGCGAATGAAAAAATGTACGCGCTTCAGTTTCAAGAATGTGTTCCCGAAACCATTGTTAGTGCTGATAAACAGGTTATCCGCGAGTTTGTGGTAGCTAAAGCAGCGACAATTCTCAAACCACTGGGAAATAAAGCTGGAGAAGGAATTTTATTTTTACAAGCAAGCGATCGCAATTTTAATTCTATTGTTGAACTTAGCACAGTTCATGGTCAAATTCCCGTCATGGTACAAAATTATTTACCTCAAGCGAAGGAGGGAGATAAACGGATTATCTTACTCAATGGTCAAGCTATAGGTGCGCTTAATCGTATTGCCAGTGGTAGTGATTTTCGCAATAATATGGCAACAGGTGGCACTGTCGCAAAAACTAATATCACTCCAAGAGAAGAGGAAATTTGCACTCATTTAGCCGCAAAACTCCGTCAAGATGGGTTAATTTTCGTTGGTATTGATGTCATTGGTGGCTACCTTACGGAAGTTAATGTGACAAGTCCTACCGGAGTCCGGGAAATTGATAGACTTAATGGTACTAATCTTGGTTATCAAGTAATTCAATGGGTAGAAGCGAATATTCATTTGAGGGGAAAATGAGGAATAATTTGATCAATTTCTTGCATAATTCGGAAAGTTTCTGTTAAAGAGATAACAACTTTTTGATAATGGTTAATTTCTTGAGTAGATAATTCTCGTTTAGCGTTTTTTCTGTCTTTTAACCATTTATCTAATACTTGATATCCTCCGATTTTAAATTCCCAGATATGTTGAGGAATATTGGTAAAGTAATTCTGTTTATTAACATATACTCTTTGCAATTCTGAATGATAAGTAACTTCAGTAATTTGATTATCTCCTATTTGTTGATAAGTTGTCATGAAATTATTGAGTGTATGAGATTTCATTAAATGTAAATTAACTAATTCTTCTCCTTTGATAGCTAAGGAGTTAAATAGGTTTTGATTACTAGTTAAGGGAAGACGGGGAAAATCTACCTTTAGAAATTCAGCGTATCTAGTGCGGTATGTAGGACTGTGAAATATAGCATAAGCATAGTAAAAGATTTGTTTTGGTGGGGGTATTTTACCAAGTTTTTCTTTAATAGTTTCTAAGAATTTTGGGGATAGGTTAGGAGTTTTTTCTAGAAAAAGATTTGTTTGTTTATTTTCTGTATTTGGGTAGATATAAAGAGGAAAAACATAAGTTGCTTCTCTACTTTTTAATGATACAGAACAATGTTCTGTGAGAATTTCTGAACAAAATATATGATGAAATCCAGATTCAACTTGTTGACGACAGGAAAGTAAAGCAATATTATTACTTTTCAACAAATGTCCCATTAATTCTTTACGACTATCTCCTCTTTCAATAATCTTATGATTATAATAAACCCAACGATTATCAAATGGTCTATAAGCATATAGTAGTAATTTTGATTCAATTTCATCCTGTTTAATATCTAACTTAGCTTTTTCTAAAGTCCAATATTCTGTATCTTTGATATTGTATTTTTGTTTTAGTTCTTCTAAATTAGTATTTATAGAAATATCATCAAAACGATTTATTAGAGTTTCTCTATCGTAGTCAACACATATATTATCTCTTCTAGTTTTTACTCCCGCAGCATAAATAGGAAAGATATCAGTCATACTCAAATCTCTTTGATATTCGTCTTCATAATCAAGATTTTTAGGTGCTAAAAAGTAATTAGGTTCAGTAGGTTTTACTTCTATCCAATCAATATTATCTAAACTTGCAGATTCTAAAAACTTATACTTATCCTCACGTCTTCCCCACAGATCATAATATAACACCTTAGCCATTTCCTTAACACCATCTCTGGATTTATAAGCAGTAGAAAAATAATCAGGTTTATCTTTTTCGCGCACAGCAATTAAAATCGCTACACCCTGTTGAATATCAAAAACATTTTGATCAATATTTCCCTCTGGAGTGGTTTCTTTTAATAAAGAATTACCATGCAAATCCATA
>NZ_KE384612.1:107425-108471 GCF_000426905.1 Dolichospermum circinale AWQC131C | reverse complement strand
ATTATTTTCAATTTGATATTGAGCAAAACGAATAAATTTAATATAATCATCATCTAAAGGTTGGATATTCTTTTCTCCTTCCAGTCTGACTCTACCTTTATATAGTTCTAAAAGTTCCCCAATATGGGTTAATTCCGTGATAGTTTTACCCGCTTTTCCAGTTTTATAAATCCGATTCCAAACTGAACCAGTATATTCAATATCTACTAAATATCTTTCATCTTGATTTAAGACTCTTTTGCGTTTACTCGCATTTTGAGAACTGACAGAATAAGGAGGATTTCCTAATACCACCATTACCGGAATTTCTGTTTTTACTTTTGCTGCTTGACTGGATTCTTCCGCGATAATTTGGGTAATACCAGGAATTAAATCATCTTCCTTTATTCCTGCTTCCAAAGCATTAGTTAAATAAATTTTCAATCTTTCTTCTGGTGCAAAATCATAACCTAAATCCGACAATAATAAACCTAATTTTAAATGTGCTATGGTATAGGGAGTCATCAATAATTCAAACCCAAACAGACGACTTAACAGTTTTTTGCGTCTAAAAAATTTATTCCAGCGACGAATATTAGAATCATCTATTTCATTGAGATAAATTTGTTTAATAACTGCATATAAAAATGTTCCTGTTCCGGTTGCGGGGTCAAGAATTGTGACTTTGTGATTTCCTAAACCATATTCTAAATCAAAAACTTTATCTAAAAGATCATCCACAGAACGGACAATAAAATTAACTACAGGTTCAGGAGTATAATAAACTCCTCTACTTTTTCTTAATGAAGATTCATAAGCAGCTAAAAATGTTTCATAAAAGTGCAAAACCGGGTCTTCCGTACGGGTTTCTCTCCCAAAGTTTTCTAAAATATTCGTCATATCAACTGTATTTAATAATTCTACCAAATTTTCAATTGATTGATGAATATTACTTACGTTATCGCTGTTAATAACTATGTCAAAAAAACCTTTTAAAAAAGGGATTCTATCAGTAATATAAATACCGGCTGTTGTCCGATTAAATGTAAATTGTCCAGGGTTTTGTA
>NZ_KE384612.1:102706-107057 GCF_000426905.1 Dolichospermum circinale AWQC131C | reverse complement strand
ATCAAATTGTCACCAATATTTGATTCTAAATAACGTTTGAGTTGTGGTGTTTTTTCGATTTTAGTTAAATCAATATTAATATCTTTAGCTTCTATATATCCTAAAATCCGCTCATTTTTTCTGATAGTTAAATCTGGTATTCCTGCTTGATTACCTTTCTCTTCAATTCTAGCATTAATCCCCATCATTAAACCCTCAATTAGTCGTTTTAGGCTGGGGTAATGACTGCGTTCTCCACCGCGTTGACTATTTTCTTGTAAGTCTTGGATGTAGTTATTGATGTCATTATTAAAGTCGGACATAATGGTTATGAAATTGTCAGAATTTAGGAGGTTTAATCAAGCTACAATAGATGCGATATCCCCGTTTTTTCCTTAATGATATCAATGAATGCTGAATCAATACTAAAATTCGGGGATCTGGTTTTTCTATTCAGGATTAAAGATTATAAAACCACAAGTTTAGAGAGAAATTCCAAGGAGAATTTGAAATGAGAATTTGGTTTATTAACATATCTTTAGTCGCAATAAACAACGAAAATATAGACATTACACAATTCTTATTGAGAATAAAAAATTGTGCGTAACAACTCTAAACCTTTCTTAATAAAGGTTTATAGAGATTTTGGTATGTTACCAATCCTGACAACTTGAACTAGTTTCTGGGTGGTGTCCGTCGTCTTTGTAGAAAGTCAGGAATATCCAAAGAGGGTTTTTCCTTTGGTGGTTCTACAACTGGGGGGGGATTATTAACAGGTGGTTGTAGTGGTGCAGGTCTTCTGGTAGTAGTAGAAGTGGGAGTAGGTGTAACCACTCTGGGAGTAACGACAGTTTGCGCTGAAGGTGCTTGAATTTCCCCAGTAAAGCCAGTAGCAATCACAGTAATTCTCACTTCTCCCTGGAGTCTGTCATCAATTACCGCTCCAAAAATAATATTGGCATTAGGATCAACCACTTCATAGATTGTTTCCGCAGCAGCATTCACTTCATGAAGAGTTAAATCACTACCACCAGTAATATTAAACACAACTCCTCTAGCACCCTCAATAGAACATTCTAGCAAAGGTGAAGAAATTGCAGCGATCGCTGCCTCTCTAGCTCTAGATTTACCTGAACTTACACCAATACCCATTAAAGCCGATCCTGCATCAGCCATAACAGCCCGCACATCAGCAAAGTCAACATTTACTAAACCAGGAATAGTAATAATATCAGAAATACCCTGCACACCTTGACGTAACACATCATCGGCATAGCGGAAAGCTTCTTGGACAGGAGTTTGTTCAGGAATCACCTCCAAGAGCTTATTATTAGGAATAATAATTAAAGTATCAACTCGACTTTTCAAGCCTTCAATTCCCTGTTCCGCTTGGCTAGTGCGTCTGCGTCCTTCAAAGATAAACGGCCGAGTCACCACACCAACGGTGAGAGCGCCCATTTCCTTGGCTACTTCCGCGACAATTGGGGCAGCACCTGTACCAGTTCCCCCACCCATACCAGCAGTAATAAATACCAAGTCCGCACCATCTAAAGCAGTAGCAATTTCATCACGAGATTCCTCCGCTGCCTTTTGACCAATAGCGGGATTTCCCCCTGCACCCAAACCTCTAGTTAGCTTTTGCCCAATTTGTAAACGACTGGGAGCGCCTGCTAAAGTTAAAGCTTGGGCATCAGTATTAATTGACCAAAACTCTACTCCAGACACATCAGACTCAATCATGCGGTTGACAGCATTACCACCACCACCACCGACACCAATCACCTTGATGTTAGCAACACGACCTGGAACAATTTCACCAATACTCCTACTTTCAGTAGAAATTCTCTTATGATCTTGACCTTGGGTGAAGTTTAAAGAAGAATTATTAAAAGGATTCGTGGCGTTAACTGCTAGAGAGAATCCTGGCTGGTTTCCGGCTTGAGAGTTATAGATTAGCCCTTGGTTATTATCAAGTGTCATTGGATTTGCGAAGGATAGATAAACGACTTTTATCGGTGTGATTTACTTAACAGTCAACTATATTTTGACGTTGCCAAAATTGGCATCGTATTTTATTGTTTTTACTATTTACCAGCCTATTGACGTTGTAGGCTATATCTAGTAATTTTTCGCTGATTCAGGCATAAAATTTAACTTTGACAAAAACAACAAAAGTCACGGTTCAAAGTCAAATACTTGCTGTAAAATGGTTATGGCGTTTTTAGATGGACTAGCAGCTTTGATTACTGCTGTATAAATTTTGTTTTTTGCCGATTTTTCTCTTGGTGGATTTGTGAAATAAAATAATTAGCTGTATAGTACACGATACCAAACGCTAATGTTGCTAACTTTCCCCTATTCCTAAAAAGTATAGTTCCAAAAAACCCTAGATGTTTATTGATCTCATACCCATCTCTAGGTGTAAAGTTGCTGGCACTACTTCAAATAGAATATTTGATTGATTACTTAGCTTTTCGATAAACCTTAATCCTACCAATAACTTTTAATAACCTCCTCATATTTTTTCAGAATAGTCAGATATTGATTTGACAACCGTTTCAAACCCTGACCATGATTTTTTAACTAATGGCTGCAAAATTGGAAATCTATATGTATAATATACACCAATTTGCCAATTTGCCAAAATATAAAATTACTAAACTCAGTTTAATTCAATAAAATGTCAGTATTCAGGGATTTAGGATGGGTTTTGTATTCAGTTGTGCCGATTTTTTGATATCTAAGTCTGATTTTTTTTGATTCACCTGTACTAATGGCATGGTAGGATTTTTTAGATCAATATAATCCATATGACTAGAATTAACTTGAGTCCCTAAATCGCGCATTCCCTCCAGTACCTGAATTTGTTTAGGTAATTTGTCGCTAGGGCTACCCAAATGTACAATTCCTAATTCAGTCGTCAAAATTAAATTTGTGGGATCTTGAAAATCAATTTCCGTCACCTTGAGAGAACTTTGACGAATAGCTTCATAAAGTTGAGTCCAGAATGGCCTATATTGTGAGGGAGAACCAATCACCATCATCTGGGGTAATTTCCCTTGAGGATTCATTGACATATACCTAGCCATGGGCATCCAGATCCCACTAGCATCTAGTAAACCTAGTTCACTTTGCTGATTAGCTGCACTGTTATTTTGTACACAAGGCTTAACATCAGCAGACTTGCCCGGAGCAGAAGGTACAACTGTGCAACTAGTGGTAGTTTGCTGTTTACTTTTTTTACTTATTTGGGCTATGGCCACAGGAACTCGTTCCTGGATTTCAATAATTAAACCAGGTGGAAACAAACGACGACTAACGGTGGCTTGGGCAATATTGGGTTGTTTTTTTAAAGAGTCAGCAATTACGGAAGGTTCAATTCGCCATAAAGACTGAGGAGAGGATAATCCTAACAGTGAATAAATGTCCTTTTGAGCCGGTTCAGTTTTATTACTGGATTTTATCACTATTTGCTTTGAATCCTTTAATACCCATATTGGGTGGATTGCCACCCATAACAAGGCTGAAGCAATTCCAGTCACAGCAACCGTTCGCCAAATAGCTTGAATAACTTTGATTTGTCGCTGACGGCGTAATTTCTGCCGACGTTGAGCTAAATTTGTCCGAGAAACCGATAATATTCCAGCCATTTGTACTCCTTGTCAATCACAATCGAATTTATTTTGGATATTGAGTTCACTTATAGTTACTAAAAATATAGTCAAATATTTAATGTACCAGTTGCGTAAGTCCGGCAACAGTATCAGCCTGCGCCCAATTCTTTACAGCCTTTGGTTTCATAAACCTACATTAATTTACATTAATTTACATAATAATTTTACTCTCACTAGAGAGGGGCAGAAAATCACAGTTTCTCCAGAAAAGTAAAATTTCCCTCTTGCCTCTTCCCCCTTCCCTGTTCACAACAACAATTTTTAACGCTAATCTATTCTGAGGATGGAAAAACATCATGACTGTGGTTGGGAGGAGTATCCTCATTACTAGCTGACTGCGACAAATTCACTAACAAAGCTTGTATTCGCATTCTGGCAATATAAGGCCAACCTCCTTCCGACTCGATATTTCTGAGCAATGAGTACAGTCTTTGGCGATTATCGGGCAAATTTTCCTGAAACACTCCATCCCGAATTTCTCTGTGTAATTGTTCTAAATGACGTAACACAGCCAATATAGCAATTACATCCCCCTCGCAGGTTTCAGCTACATTTTTTACCGCGTTAGAAATCGCCTGTAGTTGCCAGGATAAATCCTCACAGGCCAAATTTTGATCATGCTCCATGAAAGGTTCTACTCCATAAAACTAATAGGATACTGGAAAAGTTTCTAAATCAACAACAAAGTTAAATATTGG
>NZ_KE384612.1:66484-102683 GCF_000426905.1 Dolichospermum circinale AWQC131C | reverse complement strand
CCGCAAGCGGGGAGGGGGTTGGGGGTGGGGTTCTTGTACCTCATAACATCGGGAAGTGCTGTAAATATTGGAGTATGTACGGGAGCATTCCAGTTTGCAACTAAGCATAAATACTCTAGAATGCAGAATGTGTGTTACAATAAATATTGCCAAATAAAAAATACGATCGCCTAAAATTAAAGCGATCGCAATTTTCCACAAAGGTTAAAAATTATTACTGAGACAAAAATAATAATTATCGTCTCAAATTATGCCTCGGCCTTGACAAAGAAAAGAGCCGTGCGTGGTCCTATCTCTATGCCTCCACGATTCTTTGAACCCCACTCAGTAATGTATTTTTGACCATCATCTCCCTTAGCCACACACATTTTGAAGTTATACTGTAATTCGTCATAGCAGCCAACTTCTAAACCGGGTATTTTTGCAGCTTTAAAATCAAATGTTTCACCAGCTTTATTGATAATGGCTAAACCTTTATTTCCTCGCTCGATAAAGAGTAAATTGGGATTGTCCGCATTAGCAGCAATTTCATTACCATTGCGATAGTATTGAGGTTGTGCGTCCATCTTCTTATGAAATTTAGTAGCAGCAACAACTGTAGGGTTGAAGGCATCAAAATTCAAAATCAGGGGTGTTCCTTCGTTAATCGCCAATACATAAGCTGTTGCTAAGGGTAAATCCCCATCATCAAATTTCCAATTATCAAACTGTCCTGGAGCCCAAGTATCATGATTGCGAGCAAAGGTAACAGCATCCTTACCAGGCAAAGCACGTTGGGTATCTGATGGGTTGACTAAAGAGCGCAAATCTCCTCCAAAACCGAAAGCAGCTTTTAAGGTATTGACCAGTTGAAAATCTGTTACTTTGGGAAAAACAGGGATATAACTCATGCTCTCACCATAATCCTTACCAATGACCTCACCATAGTAAAGCTTGTCACTAGGGATCACGGCAAGGATTTTCTGCATATCCTGGCGAGAAATGTGCTTGGCAGCGTCAAAACGTAAACCATCGAATCCAAAATCAAGTAGTTTTTTCAGATAGTTCTGTTGTTGCTCTTGCACATAGGGCAAACCCGTTTTCAGGTCAGGTAATCCCTCTGGGTCATCTTGACTGCATAACCAATTATTTTCCACTTCCCAGGAATTATTGTAGTCCTTGATACATTCTTTGTTATGAAAGTATTCCGGCTCCTGGAATATAGGATAGGCTGTGGGGAAAGGTTTGATCTCGTGACCAGCAACGTTTTTGTAATTAGCCAGGTGATTCAAGACGACATCAGCAATCACCTTAATGCCTTTTTCATGAGCCGCATTAATCAAATCCTTTAACTCTTGCTCAGTTCCCAGATTTCCCTCTAGGACATAATCAAGGGGTTGATACTGTATGTACCAGTATTTGTCTGAAGTGCAAGCATCATCATCCCGTGAGGCGGTTGTATTAGGGGGGGAAACTTGGATGTAATCGTATCCTGCGGCTTCAATTTTGGGTAGTTCGGCTTTGATATTAGCAAAACATTCATCGAAGGCGTGATAGATGGCATCTGCTTTCGCTGATGGAGTGTAACAAGTCAGTGTAATTGTCAGTGCAGCAAAACAAACAGCAACAAAACTTGCACAGTTTTTGAATAAAGACCGAATTGATTTAGTCACAAACTCACCTTGAATTTTCAAAAGTTGTTGAAATATTAAATGGACTAGTAGGACAATAGACTATCCTACAGCAATCTTTGATATTCGCAATTTGGGGAAACACCCTTAGTAGCTAGTTTCACAATGGTGTTGAAATATTCTTTCAGATTCGCTGCTGAACGAGCAGTTACTAAATCACCATCAACAACCACATAACCTTGATTTGATACAAAGGTTGCACCAGCATTAACAATATCTGACAGCACAACAGTATGGCAAATAACCTTGCGTCCTTTTAATACTTCTGGACAAGGGGTTAAAATCCACAAGCCATGACAAAGAGCGCCTTTGATAATGCGTTTGTTGGCCATTGCTTTTTTATAGAACTGCACTGCTGGAGGCTTCTGCAATTCTCCTGGACTGCCAATATTTCCCATTGGGGGAATTTCCCGGAGTCTGACAGCACAATAGTTAGCAGACATCAATACGATGTCATAATCATTGGGATCGTAGTTGGCAACATCTTTGGTGACTACCATCTTATGCAATTGCTTGTCAGGATTATCTATATCGCTGACGATGGTACGACTTTCCTTACCCCAAAGGTAAGATAAAAAGTCTACTTCTGCCCCCAGAGCAGGAAATCCATTTTTGTAATATTCAATTTCGTCAGGGATATACTCTGTTTCCACCAGGACAGCTACTTTTTTTCCTTTTAATGGTGTACCAGGAAATTGCATCTTCATCCTAATTAGTGCCTCAATATCTTTATACCCATACTCAATAGCTAGGTCTAGTGGAGTTTTACCATCATGTCCTTGAAGATTTAAAGGAACATTGGCATTCAAAAGAACTTTCACCACTTCTGTATGACCATGCCAAGTAGCATCATGCAGTGCTGTATAGCCGTTGTATGGTCCTTGAGCTAAAAGATCAACTTTGCTATTTTCCATCAGAGCTTTCACAGCTTCTGGTCTTCCCGCATAAGCACCTTTGTGAGCAGGAGTTGCCTTCATCAAGTAATCCACAATATAAGGACTAGCTCCAGCTTTTAACAGTTCTAGAACTATCTCTGTATGACCTAAGAAACAGGCAACTAATAAGGGTGTTTGTCCATCATTACCTCCACCGACTATTGGTGAAGACTCGTTAACATCTACCCCTTGAGCAATCAAGCTTTTTACAGCCGCTAAGTTCCCATCCGATACAGCTTGCATTAATGGCTGTTTCTGGGCTTGTTCATCTGTCTTTTGACGCTCCTCTAACATTTGCCGAATGGACTTACCCCAGCTTTCTTGACCAGGAGCAGTAAAACCAGCCGTCCAAGTTTCTTCATTGCTGGCAAATTCCCAAACGTCAGCACCATGATGTCCCTTGATGTTGATGATTGCTCCTTGATCCAATAAGAATTTCACCATCGGCGGCTTTTTAGACCACACTGCATCAATTAAAGGTGTATGTCCCACAATGGCAGATTGCAGATTCAAAAAAGCTCCATGTTTTAGGAGTATTCTCGCTACTTCCACAACACCACTTTGAGCAGCTTTATGTAATGGAGAAGCTCCCGTCACACTATCAATGACATTAACATCTGCTCCTGCATCCAAAAGAGTCTGGGTCATCTGTACATAACCGCGACCAGCAGCAATCATCAATGGGGTCAGGGGTAAAGGTCCTCGTTTGTTGACATCAACCCCTTTTTTGATTAAATCAATCACAGTGGTTAAGTTGTTGGTTTCCACTGCTGTAACTAATGCCAAATTAAGTCCTTGTGTATTAACACTCATGTTTGATTTTAATTGCTAAAAGATTTTCGGCTGCCATTGCTGGCTTCTGATTTAATTAAGATAAAGATATAGTTGTGGAAGTGGCAACTATATCTTTATATCTTTATTTTTTGATGTCTTACCTTAACGAATCATGGCATCAATCAAAGACTCATCTAAACCTACGTTGCGATAATGTTTCCGTGCCATTTCCAATAGGGTAAAACCATCGTCATAACCAGCAAAAGAACCATCGGGATGGGTATAGATCAGACCACCAGAAAGGGCAAAGAAAGTTACCATTGGTTCTGGAGAGTCTGCTGGTACATATAATGTGTGCAGTTCTCCAGGAGGTTCAAAAATATAAGATCCGGGGGTAGCTATCCAGTCGTGTTCCTTATATCCCCATTTACCCCGGATGGTGAAACCATGTACTGTACTAATGTGGTAGTGAGTGTCCAGTTGTTTTCCTGGTAAAATCTTCAGGACATTAGCAAAACCACCAGTAGTCACATTAAAGTGACAAGCTTGAAACCAAGTCCCTTCACCATAAGGAATCCATAGGCGATCGTCATCTAAACAGGTGTTGGTCATGTACTCATTACGCAACCTCTGTTCTGGCTTTAATCCATCATTAAAAAACTTGAAATGTTGGATAGTCATAGATTTATTTTCCTCATTACAGAGTTAATGGTGATAGTTTGATCAAGACATAGTTACCTGATTTATAACTATGTCTTGGGTGGCTAATTTCTTACCGGATGTCGGTAAATGTCACTTTTTGTTTTTTGAATGCTGGATATCCTTCAGAATCGAGTATTTCTTCTACTGATTTCACTTTTGCCGCGTAGGTATAGGGACGGATTCGAGTGTAATCAGGAGTTCCATTTTGGAAGGCAAAATATAAGGTACTGGGCAAATCGTGAATTTCTTGTCCAGTTAAATAGCCAACAATTGCGTGTTCAAAGGTATGGAAAGCATTTTTCCAGGAGTGTTGTTTGGGAAAATGGATATCAGGTTTGTTGTCAGCAGCATTTACCCAATGCCAAACTCCTTTATTTTTATGATCTACCATGTATTCAAACCAGTAACCATAAGTTGTTGGTAGATATTTGGCGTAGGATGGATCTCTGAGGCTTAAAGTAGCAGCAACCTGGTCTAACTCTGCTAAAATCCACCACTCTTTATCTCTTTCTACTTGTCCATATTCATTGATTCTACGTCCCCAAGTACCATCTTCTAAATAAGCTGCTTCTAGGATTTTTGGGGCTGCTTCTTGAGCAAACAAGACTAAATCGTAGTGTCCGGTTAATTTGCCAACTTCATAAATTAACCACAAGGTTTTAATGGAGTGACCGAAATCTGTATGATCTGTGGCTAATTTCTTGTTCTTAGAATCGGTAATCGCTCCCCAGAAAATATTTTTATCAGGACTGTAGAATTGTTCGCTCATGATGGTGGCAACATGCACTAAATCATCTTTCCACTGTTGCTGGAGTTTCTCACCTTTAAATTCGCTGGGTAAAATCGGTGTGAGCAACATCATGTAAGCGTAAATTTGATCCAGTTGCGCTACTAGTTCTCTCTGTTGAGTGCTAACTGTCTCTACAGTACCATCGGGATTTTTGTAATCTATATAGTCAGCTTTTGCCCAGGAAATTAAATCCCATTCTTGATCGTAGTAATACTTAAAAATGTAGTTTTTAACATTCACTATTTCCTGTAAAACCTGAGTATCTCTGGTCAGATAGTAGTAAAATGCTAATCCAGAAAGAGCATAGGTCATATCTTGACTGATGCGCCTTTTCCGTTTAGGTTGCCCCTTTCCTGTTTCATCAAAGTAGGTAAAGGCTCCTTTAACTCCAGATTCAACCAATGCATTAGCCCGTAAATAATCCACACCTGCTTTAGCATAGCTGAGATATTCTCTATTTCCAGTCAGGTTATAGGCCACACCATAGGCAAAAACTTGTCTTGACTTGGCTCTTACATATTCTCTGTCGAGTTTAACGATGCCTGGAATTGGTTCTGCCAATTCTATACAAGGTTTAGCTTTGTCATATAAAGAGCCATCATTGCATCTATAGGTGGGAAAGTTGCCATTGTCCCCAAGGGCTGTATCTTTTGTCCAAAAAGGTAAAAGATCCTCGTTAAGATGCTCTAACCATCTATCTCCTTTGGGTACAGCATTGATTATAAGTCCTATATTGTTGACAGGGTACTGTTTAGACTCAACTAAAGCCTGTGCTGTGGGAACTTCCAGAGATAGAAGAAAAAACACTGCACATAAACACAGGCTAAGAGTCTTCTTTAACAAGGCCCTACTGGCTACTTTACGATTTATCAAAGACAACATCGGTAAAAAATTGGTATAATAAAGAGCTTGCTTCAAAATAAAAATTTACCTTGAAACTCACTATTTATGAGTACAAAGATAAAATATCACAGGAGTTTTAAAGAAACTAGTTGCTGGTAAAAAAACTTTACAGTTTTTTATAGATGGCAGGACTTACTCAAAATATACCTCCCTAAATTCCCTTTTCTCCGTGTTCTCTGTGCTTGGAGTGGTTCGTTTATTGCTTAACTTATGCGTAAGTCATATATAGATCGGGTGAAGCAACAGCGTAACCCAACATGAGATAACTTAAATTAAGAGTTGTACTTTATTTAATTTACATTCCTTAGTTCCACACTAGAATGTTGCCGTATGCACTTGTATAAATGATAAAAATTAGGCCGATAGCCAACCAGCACTCTTACTTTCACTCCCAACTTTCAAGAAATATGACGTGAAGCCTGACTTCTGACTTCCGAACATATAACTTTCTGGCTATTCTTAGGTAACAAGAATCCTTGGTGGTAAGGTAGAGAAGGCTTTTCCATAATCCGTTCTGTATTACGGCAGGATTTGACCACTAGAGTGCTTTGATTTTGAGTTAAAAAAAGTCGTATGATCTGGCTAATTTCCTTATCCAAATACGTTTATTGTATGTACTGGCAACACATACATAATCGCAAATGGATGCGGTTCATTGCTTAGTCTATGGTTTGAATTCTAGACTCAGAAACGCAATGCGTTTAAGTACGTTTAGTAAACCAGTTTGACAACTTAGATATTAATTTTTGAGATTGAGGTTGACCATGAGGTATCGCGCTTTAATTGTTGCTTTCTTCGCTCTATGCTTGGGACTAGTCACTGCTTGTAGTGATGCGCCCTCTACCAGCGTGAGTGATGTACTCACTTACGAACAAATTCGCGGCACTGGTTTGGCTAACAAATGCCCCCAACTAGCAGAAACTAGCCGTGGTTCTATTGCAGTTGATCCTAACGTAACGTATTCTATCAAAGAACTTTGTTTAGAACCCACTAATTTCTTTGTTAAAGAAGAACCTGCTAACAAACGTCAAGAAGCAGAATTTGTTCCTGGTAAAGTTATGACCAGATATACTTCTACCATTGACCAAGTACAAGGTAAGCTAACCGTCAACTCAGATAATAGCTTGACTTTTACAGAAAAAGATGGTCTTGACTTCCAAGCTATCACCGTTAAGCTCCCCGGTGGTGAACTAGTACCTTTCTTATTTACCATCAAAAATTTAGTCGCACAAACACAACCTAATTTAACTAGCATCAATACATCCACTGACTTTGAAGGAACTTTTAAAGTCCCTTCCTATCGTGGTGCTGCTTTCTTAGATCCTAAAGGTCGTGGTGTTGTTAGTGGCTACGATAATGCTGTGGCTTTACCAGCCCAAGCTGATGATGAAGAATTAACCCGTACTAACGTTAAGCGGGCAGAAGTTCTCAAGGGCAAAATTTCTTTGCAGGTAGCCAAAGTTGATAACACTTCCGGTGAAATCGCTGGGACTTTTGAAAGTGAACAACCTTCTGATACAGATTTAGGCGCAGGTGAACCTAAAGAAGTGAAGATTCGTGGTTTGTTCTACGGTCGCATTGAGCCTCAGTCCTAAATTACTGATTAAATATTTATACAACATCATGGAAGTGTAAAAATATATCCAGATTTTGGTAAGTTAATATTCTCACATACATCCATGAATTGTATAAAATAAATTTTAGAGAATCCCACATCAAAAAAAGCTCCCACTCCAATATGTTTGGAGAATAGGCATCTTACCTAACCTACCTAAGAAATTATTTGTGGAATTCCCTTAACCAAGTAGCACATTAATAACGAGGTGCTGCTTGGTTTTTTTTCGGAAACTAGGGTTTAAGGCTAATAATCATTAAATCTTCTCAAATTCTCCAGAAATATAAGTAAATCTGATTGTTAATTAATTTAATTGGGTACAATTCCGGTTTATTATTTAATTGCTAATTGTATATTTTCATTCCATAGCAGTGGTTTCATTAACTTCCAATGTGTGGACTAAACCATGGAATAATATTTCATGTAGCCAAGATTTCTCTGGAGATAGTTTCATATAACCTATGTCAATAGCTATTTGAATATAGTTCTGATGTCTAGAACAAGGAAGGGGTTAATTAACAGATTCCAAATTCACTTAAAAACTCAAATTTTATGTCTAAAATAGCCGCCGACGAACTAAAACATCAAATTTCACAGTTGTTGCGAGAGTACCAGCAGTCCCCCTCGGAAAAAGTCCGCAATCAATTGGTGGAACTCAATTTTGGACTAGTGAGAAAAGAAGCTTATTATTGGGTTAATCAGTGCCATGAAAGCTATGAGGATCTGCTACAGGTAGGTTGTATAGGCTTAATTAAAGCCATTGAGAAATTTGAACTTTCTTTGGGAAATGCATTTAGTTCCTATGCCGTACCCTACATTCGTGGTGAAATTCAACACTATCTACGAGATAAAAGTGTAACTGTGAAAATACCCAGGCACTGGCTAGGAATCCAACAAAAAGCTGTCGCGGTTTGCCGGTCTATGAGGGAGGAATATCATCGTCAACCGACGGATAGCGAATTAGCGGCTGCATTGAAAATTTCTCTAAGTGAATGGGAAGAAATTAAATTAGCATTGATTAACCGCACACCCTTGAGTCTAGATGTACCTATAAAAGATGGAGAAGAAGGTTGCACTTGTTTGGGTGAATTAGTTCCAGATCCTCAGTATCGCAGTTTTCAATTAGCCCAAGAGGATCAAATTCGTTTACAACAAGCCTTGGTTAAGTTAGAAAAACTGACTCGTGAAGTTGTTGAGTATGTTTTTTTTCATGAGTTCACCCAAAAAGAGGTAGCAGAACTTCTGAATATTAGTGTTGTAACAGTTTCCAGGCGCGTTAAGAAGGGGCTGGAATTATTGAGAAATATTATGGATGACGGGTAAAGTTAGTTGTTAATTTTAGTTGATGCTGGTAATATAACAAATGTTAGTTAAGACCACGCACTTAATCAATCTGGTGAAGTTTTTATATTGTTTAGCTACATTCAGTGCTTTATGTCTGAGTATCTTGAAGAACTAAGTTCAAGCCTGAGTGATTCAACCCACAAACGAACCGCCCTATAGTTTTTAAGAGAAGTTAATGATTACAAATTCATATATTACAGCCACAGCTATTGCAGCCGCAACTATTTTAACAACCTTATCGCTGACTGGATGTACGATAGGTGAAACGCCCAATAGCACTACTGTTAGTCCTGAACCAACTACCCAGCAGACAAAACCACCACAATCTTTATTGGTTTTGAATAATCCTATGGTGTATTCTAGACCGGTTACGAATCGTGAATCTGTTGGCACTTTGATTCCACCGACTAAAGGTGCAGAACGATTACTGGTCATACAAAAAGGACGAACAGACCCCTTTGGGCAAATTGTGGACCCAAGGACAAAAATCTCAGTTCCTACATTATTGCCTTTACCTACTATAATCAAACAACAACCAATAAATACAACGGCCAAGTCGGCAAACTTAAGTGCAATGGAGCAAAAAGCGACACTAAAGACCGTACTGGCTAGTAAATCCGCTGCTAAACCAGTAACTAAAGTAGTCGCTTTCAGACCCAATTTGTCACAACTAAAGCCAATCGAGCAAAAACCGACAAAAAAAACTAATCTACCACTAGCACCACAGCCAAAAATAGCTAGAGAAGTTGTTGTGACTGGTATAGTTTCGATTGGTGAAGTACCCCAAGCAATTATTAAAGCACCGAATGAGCCAACCAGTAGATATGTACAACCGGGACAAAGACTGATGAATGGCGTATTAGTGAAACGTATTGAAATGCGTCAAGGCAGTAATCCCACCGTAATTTTAGAAGAGTATGGGATTGAAGTTGTCAAACAGGTGGGAGAAAAACCTGTGGAAGAATCTAAACCTTTAACTAAAGCATCTGCTAGTAATTATACTGTGGTGCAAAAGCCGCAGGAAAATTTTGTCAGAGATTTATAGATATGGAAATACAAGAGAAAATAGAATTTCCTGGTTTACCTTTGGCGGTATATCGAGAAATAGCAGCCCATCTAAATCAGTTAGCAGGGGTAGAAGTGGGATTAATTTCTCAAACATCTTTAGAGTTTGATTATAACGAAAGTCAAATTGCTGGTTTATGGATTTCGTGGCTACCAAACGCTCATGAGGAAGATAAACAAAGATTTAAGCAAATAGTAGGTTACTATCAAAACCGCTAAACCGCATTTTTTAGTAACTTCTGTTAAAAATCTTGATGATTTAGCAAATTGGGGAAGATTTTGCAGTAAGCTCAATTTGAATTGTAGTCAGACTTTACAGGACTTTATCATCATGTCAAGTTCATTTTTGCCCACTGTGTTGGCTTATTCCTCCTTTTTGCCTTCTATTTTCGTTCCTCTCACCGGCTTAGTTTTACCAGCAGTAATTTTCGCATTTTTGTTTTCATACATTGAAAGTGAAGATATTGCTTAATTAGGCTATGGGTAATTGGTTACTTAGTTTTTACGCTAATTACCTATTTAGAAACTAACAAAACCGCCTATCTCTATGAGGTAGGCGGTTTTTATGATAATTTCTGAAGCAGGATTTCAAAAATGATGATCAAGCAAAAATTTAGTCTTTTGTATTTTTAATTGCTGCCTTTTTTCCGGTAGCATTACATTGAAGAACCAATTCCTGCGTAAGATCCATAAAAGAAGATACCTACAACAGTGATGACACCTAAACCTGCGATCGTAGCGACGACCCACAGGGGAATTCTTCCACTTCCAGACACAGTTTTTTCCTCACTTACAAAAATTGTCAGTTGTCAGTCGTCAGTTGTCATTCGTCAGTTGTCATTCGTCAGTTGTCAGTTGAGAATTTTCTCCCACCTGTTACCTAACTAGCAACTGACGTTATCAAAAGCCCAGTTAGTTAAAGAAGTAACTGGAAAATAAAATTCCCAGCACGAAGACCAAGAGTAGTCCTAGATAGAGAGAGGTACGGTTTAATTCAACTGGTTGTTGATTAGGATTAGGCGTTCTTTCCATGATTAACTCCTAGCGTTGAATAAATTGCATTGAAGCGATCGCGCCCAAAAAGAATACAGTAGGGACAGCTAGGGTATGAACCGCAAGCCATCTGACTGTAAAAATGGGATAGGTAACTGGTTGATTGATGTTATTACCGCTAGCCATGATGTCAAATTACTTTCCAATAAAGGTTTCTACTTGTTGTTTTGCTTCAAAACGGTTTTTCACAATTGGTACTTCTTGACGAACCTGAGTAAAATACTCATTAGGACGTGGTGTACCAAAAACATCATAAGCCAGACCAGTGCTGACAAATAACCAACCGGCGACAAATAGTGCGGGGATGGTGATGCTGTGAATTACCCAGTAACGAATACTGGTAACAATGTCAGAAAACGGACGTTCTCCAGTGGTACCTGCCATTTATTTCACTCCCTTCTCAAAAACAATGATTGAGTTTATTATCCTACAAAGTTGAGACTTCAGTTACATCCCACAGTTGAGTTGAGTGTAATTAAGCTGCTGGGGCTGTTGTTGGCTCTGCTTTGGGGTTATATTTGAGTAAAACGCCGCGATCGCCAATTATAAAACCTTGATCGGGCTTAAAGAAGACAATTTTGTAAAAATTAGCGGCTACTTTTTCTACATCACGGTCTTTTGTCCAGGTTTTCCCACCATCAGCACTGCTGAGTAAATTACCACTACCACCGCCAACCCAAATTTCATCAGGTGTGCGATAAGCCAAATCCAGTAAACCCCAACTTGTGGACAACTCTGGATATGTCGGCTCTAGCCAATCTTCCGGTTTAGTAGGATCACTGAATTGAACCTGTCCACCTCGTGCCAATAACCACAATTGTCCATCCTGAGTGAAACCCATATTTTCCAAACGGCGGGAACTATTGCGGTTATGGGGTTGCCAAGCATTTTGACCAGGCTCCCAAGTCGAGTAAAAACTACCCTTAGCAGAAACAGCGATATACTTACCATCAGGCGATCGCTCGATGTTACGTACTACACCAAAGGCTGCTTCCAGATTAGCTTTCCAATTTTGACCACCATCTGTAGTTTGGTAAATTGCCCCCAAATCGGTGGCCATTTCCGCCGTATTTGCACCTATGGCTGTAATAGCAATGGGGCTACCGGGTAACTTTTCGCTTAAAGCGATTCGTGACCAGGACTTACCTTCATCAGTAGTATGGAGTAAGAGAGAAGGTTCTCCAGCAATCCAGCCCTCTTGACCGAAAAAACTGACAGAGTTAAAACGGTATCTAGGATCATCCAATTCTAATTTTAGCGGTTGCCAAGTCTCACCACCATCATTAGTTTCCAAAAGAGTGGCATTACTACCCACTAAATAACCATGTTGGGAGTTACCAGCAAAGCCAATATCGAGCAATTTCGACTTTGTTGGTACATTAATCACCTGCCAGGGATTGTAGCTAATAGAAGGAACACTACTACACCCGATACAGGCCATAACTACTATTAACGCGGCAAAAAATCCTTGCCACTTTTTCACAATTGATTGCATCAGTATTACTGAGGTTTTCCAGTTCAGGTTAAATGAGATCTTCCGTGCGGTAAATCAAGATAGCGGTTTTTACTGTAGTCCGTAGAGACTAATAAAAAACAAGAAGCCAAGGGCTAAAGCCCCAAAAATCAAAATGTTCTTTTGAGTTGGTGTGAGAGTATTAACACCTAAACCGTAACCTAAGTTTTCCTTAAAACCAGAGGCCGTACCTACTGGTCCAATATTCGCAAAAGCAGTTTTCTTAGCTATACAAACTGGACAGCGCCAATTTGCGGGTAGTTCTGCAAAAACTGTTCCTGGGGGAATATTGCTTTTGTCGTCTCCCTTCTCAGGTTCATAAACGTAACCGCAAGAACGACACTCGTAGCGGTCTAATACTGGAGTTTCCACAGCTTGTTCAGCTTGTTCACTCATGGCTTATAGTCTCGCTTCAGGGGAATTATTAAATATACGTTACAAATTATGACATAATTGCCGGAGTTTTCTATCGCTAAAAGGATTTAAATACAATATCAACTCTGAAAAACTTCAGCAAGCCTTAGATATAGTGCAAACTACTTAACATTTAACTTCTCTCCCAGTTGTTGCTGAAAGAAGTCGAATAAGTGCCTAGAGTATAAATGGCGACAAATTTTTAACTTAAAACCCATATTAAAAGCAGAAATATTAAAAAAAAATAACGAATTTGTTCTTATTTTACACAACGTAGTACATATTGATAACACCAATACAGAGACTCAAAAAATGAGTAGAAAAGTAAAGTTTCTCATAATTTTACTGACTTGTTTAGGATTGATAATCAATCCAGACATTGTCAAAGCCGACACTTTAATTTCAGCCAATATCGAGAATGCCAGTAAAGGACAATGGCAAACAGTACCTTTACCCGTAGATAAAAAAGACTGGATGCAAGGTGTACATACTTCGTTACTACCTAATGGTAAAGTATTAGTAGTCAATGGTAGCAGTAACCGTAACACATTAGTTCAAGAGGGAACAAGTAACAAATTTATTGATGGGGTCAATGGAAGAGATTATGCAGTAGTTGATAATTCTGCCTTATTTGACCCAAAAACCAATACATTTGAGCGCATTTCTTCACCCAACGCACTAGAGAATAAACAAAGCAACGATCCTTTTTGTTCAGCAAACCTGCATTTACCTGATGGTAACGTACTATTTATTAGTGGTTCTCATCGTTATTACCCAGGAGAAAAATTTGAGGGTTCAAAACAAACCAACTTATATAAGTGGGACACAGAAAATCCACAAGATCAAACCAAAACATGGTCTACAGTTGGTCAGTTAAGAGAAGGACGTTGGTATCCTACGCCTATTACTTTAGCAACTGGGGAAATAGTAATTTTTTCCGGTTTGAAATATGACAAACCCAATCAGATCACCCCTTCAATTGAAATCTTTGACCCGAAAACTAAAAAGTTTCAATACATTGATCTGACTTACGTAGAAAATAGTCCCTTCAATACCAAAGTCGAGTACACAGACAATTACACTTACAATGATAAACAAGTTTCTAGAAAAATAGATGCTTACGATAGCATTGACCTTTATCCTCGCATTTTTCCCACCCCTGACGGCAAATTATTAATTACAGGTGATGGTGCAGGTAAATCTCCCCTGGAAATACATGAAAGCAACAAAACCTATTTAATGTCACTCACAAAGGATAGTAAGGGGGAATTTACTGTCAGTTTTGAAATTGGACCTGAAAGAAAAGAGATATCCAAAGTTTATGGAACTGGAATCTTAGATCCTAATAAAGAAGGTGATGTCTTATTAATGGGAGGCATCATTGGTACTAATGACATTAACTTTGGTCGTCCTTACCAGGGTAAAAAAGAAAATGATTCCTTTGAAAAAAATAGCTACAATTACAATTTAGCAGCCAAAGGAGTCAGAACTGCTGATACTTTAGAACGTTGGTCTGCTGAAAAAGGGGAATGGAAAATATATCCTAAATTTCTTAATAAACCCCGGGCTATGGGTCAGGCTGTAATTCTCCCCACCAAACAAATTTTAGTAGTTAATGGTGGTGAATATGGGGAATACAAACCTATTTTTGATCCACTGTTGATGACTGCTGATAAATCATCACCGAGTGGCTATAAAACCGAAGCAATGAATCCCGGTAAATTCCCCAGACTGTATCATAATAATGCCGTCTTATTACCTGATGCTCGTGTTTTAGTTATTGGTGGTAATCCTAGTCGTGCAGCTAGGTCTAAAGATGGAAAGGTTCATGTTGACGTTTTACCAGATCCGAAAAATTACTACACAATACCTCAATTCAAAGACAAGGACGGGAATGTACAAACATTCGATTTAGACAAGTATTACCAAGATCCCAAGGCATATTTTGTAGATGGTGATCCAGAACCATTTGTCCCCGCAGAAACTTGGCAAGCAGAAATTTTTACCCCTCCTTATTTGTTGAAAGCAGGACCACGCCCAGAATTTACCAAAGCTCCTGAGACCCTGAAATATGGAGAACGAGGCAAAGTAGTATTAAATACTACCAGTAAATCAGGTTCTCTAGTGCTGATTAAATTAAGCTCAGGAACTCACTCCTTTGATTTTGGACAACGGCTGGCTGATTTAAAGATAAAATCACTCGAGATCTATCCAAATAATCCAAATAAACTTTCAGTAAAATTTACAGCACCCAAAAACGCCAACTTGTATCCACCTGGTTACTATATGATGTTTTACGTCAATGATGATGGTGTTCCATCGGAAGCCAAGTTCGTAAAACTAGAACAATAGAAACAATAATCTTTCCAGTCACTGTTGCTGTGACTAAATATAGCAACAGTGTATCAACAAACTAAAAAATAGGAGTTCCCAACAATGGCACTAACAGAAGAAGATTTAAAAACACTTCCCGAAAACGGTATTGACCCTGAACATCCTGGTGAATATGCAGATTTGCTCAAGGATTTACAAGGGAATATTCTCAGAGGACATGGAAGAGATAGTAGCGTACATTTATTTTTGCAATTCAAACCTGGTCAAGTCCAAGAATTAAAAAAATGGATTAGCAAATTTGCCGCAAAAATAACATCTGCTCAGAAACAAGCAGACGAAGCGAAATTGTACAGAGACAAAAAAATTGCAGGTGATCCATTTGTGAATTTCTTTCTCACCCGTAAAGGTTATGAGTATTTAGAATATAAACCCTTTCAAATTCCAGGTGATCAACCTTTTCGGTTTGGCATGAAAAACGATACAATCAGAAAACTGTTAGGTGATCCAGTAGTTGAAAAATGGGATCCAGGATTACAAGAAGAAATTCATGCCTTATTGCTGATTGCTGATGATAATGTAGTTAGCCTTTTGCAAACAGTTAATCAAATCACCAGAGAACTCTATCGTCTAGCTCAAGTTGTTCATAGAGAAGATGGCTTCATCCTCAAAAATGAACAAGGTGAGCATATTGAACACTTTGGTTTCGTTGATGGTATTAGTCAACCTCTATTTCTCAAAAGAGATATCGAAAGAGCTAAAAGCAAGACTTTTAATAAGAAATGGGAGGGGAGTAAATGGGATTCTCGCGCTCCTCTTAGTCTAGTTTTGGTTAAAGACCCTAATGGTAAATGCCAAGATAGTTATGGTAGTTATCTAGTGTGTCGAAAACTCGAACAAGATGTCAAAGCATTTATTGACACTGAAGAGTACCTCGCTGACCTTGCAAAGGACAAAGAATCAGGACTCCCATTAGAATCTGGCCTACAAATAAAAGGCGATGTCGAATTAGGTGCAGCATTAATGATGGGACGTTTTCGAGATGGAACACCATTAACAATGAAAGGTTCGGAATTAAGACGGACAGAGTTACCAGATGATACTAAAGCAGGTGAGTTTGACGATTTCAATTATGACAACGATACACAGGGATTGAAATGTCCATTTCATACTCACGTACGCAAAACTAATCCTAGAGGAGATACAGGAAGAGTAGATTCATCTGGAGACACACATGAGGAGGCTTTAGAAAAAGAGAGAAACCATAGAATTGCTCGTCGTGCAGTTAGTTATGGAGTAGATTATCAATCATTACCGGATGGGAAGAAATGGGGGCAAAAAGGTTTTGACCCACCAATCATCGGTTCAGGATTATTTTTCCTATGCTTTCAAGCTGATATCTCCAATCAATTTAATTTTATGCAATCAGCTTGGGCTAATGCCAATAACTTTGTTCAGGTGAATGTGGGAGTAGATCCTATTATAGGTCAAACCCAACCTGGTGATGGTCGGGCTAATGAAGCTAACAGAACACAAGAATATCCAATAGCATGGGGCAGCGAAACAACACAGACTATCTCTAACTTTAATCTTTGGGTTCATTTTAAAGGTGGTGAATACTTCTTCGCGCCTAGCATTAGTTCTCTTAAAAATATAATACCTAGCTAATCTTACTAAGTAAGCTAGAAGGTTCACCAGTGACTTATTGAACGTCCATACTCCGTTAAACTACGTCGGGGATATAAATCTCCGATGTAGTTTATGAAAACCAAACTTAGACTTTTCTACAATCTTGACGGGAGATGTCCAAGGTACAGCACATACAAGAAGTAAATTTATAAATTAAAATAAACCCTAGTGTTTAAGAGAATACAAGTATATATCTTATATAACTATTGATTTGACTATTTTAATAGAAACCCTTCTGTCTACCATATTTCAGAAAGCCCCAAAAGATATAATGTAAAAGAACATTATCCATTATTGCAGTCAACAGTTATTAGGTATCAGGAAAAACTTATCAAAACTATAAATCTGATAACTGATAGCTTATCCCCTTACACCATTAGCGGTAGAAACCCATTGTGTTTGTTCTTAGCGGTTACGAGTATCTTCTAGGCTTTTTCATCTTGTGTAGCCTAGTTCCAGTTCTAGCACTGTCAGCCTCAAAAATCCTGAGACCCGTTAGTACAAGTCTAGAAAAACGGACTACTTACGAATGCGGACTAGAACCCATTGGCGGTGCTTGGATTCAGTTCAACATTCGCTACTATATGTTCGCCCTGGTCTTCGTTGTTTTTGACGTAGAAACAGTATTTTTGTATCCTTGGGCAGTTGCTTTTAACCGCCTGGGTTTATTGGCATTTATCGAAGCCCTAATCTTTATTTCGATACTCATCATCGCCTTAGTTTACGCATGGCGTAAAGGAGCTTTAGAATGGTCGTAAATTCTAATATTACCACCCCAGACAAAGAGCAAATCATCAACCCCATTCAACGCCCTACAGTCACCCATGAACTGTCAGAAAACGTCATTTTAACTACCGTTGATGACCTTTACAACTGGGCGCGGCTTTCTAGTTTGTGGCCTTTACTATTCGGTACAGCTTGCTGCTTCATCGAATTTGCGGCTTTAATCGGCTCTCGTTTTGATTTTGACCGTTTTGGGTTAATTCCTCGTTGCAGCCCCCGCCAAGCCGATTTACTCATCACTGCGGGAACAATTACCATGAAGATGGCACCCCAATTAGTGCGTCTTTATGAACAAATGCCCGAACCTAAGTATGTAATTGCCATGGGTGCTTGTACAATCACTGGAGGGATGTTTAGCGTTGACTCACCCACAGCAGTACGCGGAGTGGATAAGCTAATCCCCGTAGATGTATATTTACCTGGTTGTCCGCCTCGTCCTGAAGCGATTATTGACGCAATTATTAAACTGCGGAAAAAAATTGCTAACGATTCTATGCAAGAACGGGATAACATCAAGCAAGTTCACCGTTACTACAGTACAACTCATAATCTGAAGCCAGTTCCCGAGATCTTAACTGGTAAGTATATGCAGTCAGAAACCCGTTTCAATCCTCCCAAAGAATTGACAGAAGCAATTGGTATGGCTGTACCCCCAGCTTTGTTGACAGCAAAGACCCAGAAGGAGGAACAAGCGCGTGGCTGAAGAATCTAAACCAGTTCCCGTAGCAGAAGCGTCTCTAGTCAAAGCCGGTAAAGTGTCCCAATGGTTGACGGAAAATGGCTTTTTCCATGAGTTTTTAGAACTTGATGCTAACGGAGTAGAGATCATTAAAGTCCCTGCAAGTTTTCTACTACCCATTTCTACAGCTTTGTATGCTTATGGGTTTAATTATCTCCAGTTTCAGGGGGGTATTGACTTGGGAGCGGGAGAAGACTTAGTAAGTGTTTATCATTTACTGAAAGTTAGCGATAATGCTGACCGTCCTGAAGAAATCAGGGTAAAAGTGTTTTTACCGAGGGAAAATCCTGTTGTACCTTCAGTTTACTGGATTTGGAAAACAGCGGACTGGCAAGAACGGGAAAGCTATGATATGTATGGTATCATCTATGAAGGTCATCCTAACTTAAAGCGGATTTTGATGCCAGAAGATTGGGTAGGTTGGCCTTTGCGGAAAGATTACATTTCTCCTGATTTTTACGAGTTACAGGACGCTTATTAAGCATTGCTGGAATTGAGTTTTCAGTAGTAACAATTAACCCCTTTCCATTCCTGGAGGGGGTTTTTAAATCTTTTATGGAACAATTTTGATCATAAACGCAAGATAAAAATCATAAATGTTGGGTATTTTAATCATAAATGTTGGGTTTCGTTACCTCAACCCAACCTACTTAAAGTTTATTAAACAAAATTTATTAAAAATCTAACTCTATTTGATTCACTCTGACTTCTTTTTGTTTTTCCGCACTTTTGAGAACTTCATAACTTAAACGAATATTTAATCTTTGTTGATCTTCAATTATCTCTTTAATGGTGACGATTTGGATTTTGTCGCAACTATGACTCATGTATTTACTCTGATAAAAACCAGCAGATTTTGCGGTTTTTAGCATATCTTTAGTAGGTTCTTCCAGGGTGATAAATATGGCTAGACTAGCACTTTCTAGGGTCATTGTTCCTAGTAAATCTCGGATATCTCCCGATTTAACTTTACCAGATTTAACTTGAAAAATTATCTTTTCTGGGTCATTTTTATCACCTTGAAAATAAACAATTCCATCTATACCTTTATCTGCACCTTTTTTAGCGTTAATGACTGCTTTATTATTAGTATAAGTTAATATTGCCCATTTTTCAAATTCTTTACGAGTGCGATCATCTGTTTTATTTGCTAATGCTCTTGCACTTTCTATATCTTTAGGAATACCATGAAGTTTAATGGTTTTTAAGACTCCTGGAAAACTATCTTCTAATCTTTTTAATATTAAGCTAATGCTTTGATAGGTAATATCAATTCCTATCCATTGTCTATCTAATTTTTGGCACACTGCTACGGTTGTACCACATCCACAATAGGCATCTAATACTATATCATTTTCCTTAGAACTGGCTTTAATTATTCTTTCTAATAATGATTCTGGTTTCTGTGTTGGGTATCCTAAACGTTCTTTTGCTTGCGAATTAATTTCTGCAATATCAACCCATAAATCTCCAATAGATTCTCCCTTTTCTTCATCTAAATATCTAATCAGTCTTTTTTTGCCATTTTTTGTAATATATATTCTTCCTTCTTCTTCAAATTTTTGAATACTTTTTTCTGAATAAGTTCCTAAGTCACAATCTCTAAACATTCTTCCATTTGCATCAATACGAAATTTGGTTTTTATAAATAGTTCATCATATGGTTTGTATGGATTGTTCCAGGTTGCTATATTAGATTTTGTATAAAATAAAATACTATCAGAGTTTCTTGCAAATTGATAGCCTATTGCTTTTGCACCTCTAACAGGTTGACGTTTCCATCTAATTTCATTACGATATTCCCCTCCATGAGAACAAAAGACAGCATCTAAAACTAATTTTAAATAATGACTCGCAGTAGGATCACAATGTAAATAAAAACTTCCCGTAGGTTTCAAAACGCGATGAATTTCTGTTATCCTTAAAGTCATACTCACTAAATAAGCTAGTAAACTTCCTTTTCCTAAAACATTACTTAAACCTGTAATTAAAGCAATACATTGTTGAGTAAATAAACCATGATAATTAATGAGGATTTCATTTATTCCATGAATAGCGTGATCATCCCATTCCCAAGTGTCAATAAATGCTTGCGCTTGTGCTTTATCTTCTGCACCGATATTATTATAAATTTGATTGTAATTTCGTTTAGAATTAAAAGGAGGATCAATATAACATAAGTCCACAGACTCATCTTTTATGTAACGTCTTAAAACTTCTAAATTGTCCCCATAATAAAGTTGGTTAACCATTGTTTTTACACAGTTGTTTTTGCTTCAATTACCCCTGATTAATCAGTTTTATACTCAATGACTTTTTTGTCATCTCAGAAAATGCTTGATATTACCTGATGTTTTGTTACAGAATATTAAGAAAATACCTGAAAATACCTGATAAATTGCCAACAAATTGAGTTATAATGGCTAAAAATATTACCTAAGCTCGGTTTTATGAATGTTACAGAAATTTTACAATTTGTTGATCACCTAGTATTTACACAGACTGATAAACATTTAGATGATTTACAAAAAAAGATTATTGAGGAACTATTTAATGGTAAAACCTATAGACAAATTGCCAGTATTTATGATTATGATGAGGGTTATATTGGTGACGAGAGTAGGAAGTTATTTAAAATGTTATCGGACGGTTTAGGTCAAGAGGTTAATAAATCCAACTTTTGTTGGACTATAGAAAGAGTTATAAACTCTAAAATTGTTAGCTTTGGAAATAATAATATTAATTGTTATTCTCATCTTCAAAAATCAAATCATTATCCAGAAGATCATAATACAAAACAATCTAAATCTTATTACCATGATTTAACCGTATCTCCTAAAATTACTCGTTTTTATGGACGAGAAAAAGAATTAGAATTGATATTTAAGTTTATTATCAATCAAAATACTCATTTAATCTCCATATTAGGATTACCTGGAATTGGTAAAACTAGCCTTGTCAAAAGATTTGTTGATTTAAACTTAGATAAATTTGCGGTCATTATTTGGAGAACTTTAAAATTTCCTAAATCCCTAAATTTACTCATTGATGATTTATTAAATGTTTGTCAACAGCAAGCTAAACAACCTATAGATGATAAATTAAAACAGTTATTTGATATATTTATAAATCAGAAATGTTTAATTATTTTAGATGATTTAGAAAATATTTTTATGAATCGTCAATTTGCTGGAAAATATAAACCTGAATATCAAGACTATCAAATCTTTTTGCAAATGATCACAGAAATTGAACATCAAAGCTGTTTAATTCTCATTAGTCAGGAAAAATGTCAAGAAATGATATCCTTAGACCAGGAAATTTACCCAATTCACTCCCTAGAATTATCAGGGTTAAATCATGCAGATATTTTACAAAATACAGGCTTAAAAAATCAGGAAAATTGGTTAGAATTGATTAAACTATATGAAAGTCATCCTAAATATTTACAGTATATTAGTATCTTGATTAAAGATGTATTTCAGGGTGAAGTCTCAGAATTTCTCAAAGAAAATATTTTAATTTTAACAGCGGACTTTAAAACCGAGTTTGATTCAATATGGTTGAGATTATCTGATATTGAAAAAGAGATATTATTAAAAATCAGTCAAAATCATCAACCCATATCTAGAGAGGAGATAAAAAAGTGCTTATCATTGTCATCAATAGATATAATAAACGGGTTACAATCATTAACAAGAAGATTTTTATTAACCAAGTTAGAAAATGATGAAAAATTATTTACTATATTCCCCATATTTAAAGAATACCTGAGAGTTTATCATTAAGAAATTAACTCAGGATTTATGCAGTAGTAAAGCACCCTACAACAGATTTTTGGTGTGACACTTGCGTAAGTCCTATAACTGTAAGGTCGGTTTTGTCTGTGTAGACGGGATTTCTAAAATTGGTTAAACTAGAATTTACAACCTGAATACAGGAAAACCCCATGATGATCATTGCTACCCAAGCCTACCAAATCACTTGGGAAAAACTACCCGATGATTATATTCTCCCAGATGATCCAGTGGACAATATCTACCAACCAGCCCAAGCCACAGCGCTGACAGAAAGCCTCGAACTAGCCGGTAAACTTCCCCTTAATTGTCTCACACCGACCAACTACGCCATCTGCGCCACTGTAAATGGCAAAATTGTCGTTAAAGCCCCTGATTGGGCTTATATACCGGAAATTCGGGTAACTAAAAAAGAGGTCTTTCGTAGTTATACACCCCAACTACAGGGAGATATTCCGGTTATTGTTATGGAATTTATTTCTGATACAGACGGAACAGAATATTCCAGTAAACCAACTTATCCACCTGGAAAATGGTTTTTTTATGAAAAGATCTTAAAAGTCCCAAATTATGCTATTTTTGAACCAGATAGCGGTAGTTTAGAGTTTTATAAGTTAAACTCTAATACAGGTTTGTACACTTTGCAGACTCCTCATGAAAACCAACGTTACTGGATAGAGGAAATGAATCTTTATCTTGGTATATGGGAAGGTACAAAAGAAAACTTAACTGGTAAATGGTTAAGGTTGTGGGACGAACAGGGAAATTTATTGTTGTGGAGTTCAGAATTAGTAGGACAAAAACAACAAGAAATTGAACAAGAAAAACAACGTGCTGAACAAGAAAAACAACGTGCTGAACAAGAAAAACAACGTGCTGAACAAGAAAAACAACGTGCGGACAAACTAGCGGCCCAATTAAAAGCATTAGGTATCGAACCAGAAAATTAAAAGTAGGGTGGGTATTACCCACCATATAATTAACCACCAATTACTGCAATACAATCAATTTCTACCAGCACATTTTTAGGTAAACGCGACACTTCTACACAAGCACGCGCTGGGGCTGTATCCTCAGAAAAATATTTTGCATAAACCGCATTTACAGCAGCAAAATCATTCATATCAGCTAAAAATACACCAGTTTTGACCACATCTGCAAATGTAGCTCCTGCTTGTGTCAAAATAGCCTCAATATTGCTCATTACCTGTTCCGTTTGCTTAACTACATCTTCCGTATAAACAACATCACCTAAACTAGGATCTATAGCAATTTGTCCAGCCACAAACAACATTTGTCCAGAAGCGAGAATTGCTTGATTATATGGTCCAACAGGTGCAGGTGCTTTATCAGTACGAATTACTTCACGAGTCATAATATCTATCTCTTTTGGCTTTTTAATTAAAAGTGTTTCTGACTTACCCATTTGACATTATCGCACCTGTGAGGTCAGTATTTTTCTGAAGATGCCAGCAGGGAATAAGATCACAAATAGTATAAAATATAGTATAAAAAAATGATCAACGACCTATCGTGATCAAAACGCAAATTATTCAGATGTATTTATGGATATGTTTAATAGATGTTTAGTAAATGTTTAATATATATGGGCGCACAGATTCCTACTATAAATATATAATAGAGAAAAGTCCGGTATTTGTCAAGTAAGCTAAAATGCACCTAATTTATACATTATTTATACATTAGGATGCACAGGGATGTTCACCCCACAAGAGTTAGACTGATTTTAGGTTATACAATTTAAATGATCATTAAATGCTCAACAGCTTACCTGGGTCCTGGATAAGTGTGTCAACCCAACTATTGACAATTTTGATTCCTAGTCCTGAAAAAGACTAAATTTAGTGAAGTGAGAAAGAAATTACATATATGTCCATTGAACTACAAGCAGAACTAGGTCAAGCGGTGGAACAACGTCGCAACTTTGCGATTATTTCTCACCCTGATGCTGGTAAAACTACTTTAACTGAAAAACTATTATTATACGGAGGTGCGATTCATGAAGCAGGGGCGGTAAAAGCGCGAAGAGACCAGCGGAAAGTGACTTCTGACTGGATGGCAATGGAACAACAACGCGGTATTTCCGTAACTTCAACGGTATTACAATTTGCCTATTCTAATTGTCAAATTAATTTACTTGATACTCCTGGACACCAAGATTTTAGTGAAGATACTTATCGAACTTTAGCAGCGGCTGATAATGCAGTCATGCTGATAGATGCGGCAAAGGGTTTAGAACCACAAACGCGGAAACTGTTTGAAGTGTGTAAACTGCGAGGCATCCCGATTTTTACTTTTGTGAATAAACTTGATCGTCCGGGCAGAGAACCGATAGAATTATTAGATGAGATTGAGAAGGAATTGGGATTACAGACCTATGCAGTAAATTGGCCTATTGGTATGGGCGATCGCTTTAAAGGAGTTTTTGACCGTCAACAACAGCAAATTCATTTATTTGAACGTAGCGCCCACGGTAGTCGGGAAGCAAAGCAAACTATCATAGATATAGGCGATAGTAAAATTGAGGCATTATTAGAAAAAGAACTTTACCACCAACTTAAAGATGAATTAGAACTCTTAGAAGGAGTTTGTCCAGAACTAGATTTAGACTTGGTACACGCTGGCAAAATGACCCCCGTATTTTTTGGTAGTGCTATGACCAATTTTGGGGTAGAATTATTTCTGAGGAATTTTCTTAACTTTGCTCTCAAACCAGGAACACACAGCAGCAGCGTTGGGGATATTCCTCCTACTTATCCAGAATTTACCGGATTTATTTTCAAACTGCAAGCCAACATGGACCCAAAACACAGAGACAGAGTGGCTTTTGTCCGGGTCTGTACAGGTAAGTTTGAAAAAGATATGACAGTAAATCATGCCCGAACTGGCAAAGTTGTCCGTTTATCCCGTCCCCAAAAATTGTTTGCCCAAGAAAGGGAATCTATTGACGTTGCTTATCCGGGGGATGTAATTGGTTTAAACAATCCAGGTGTTTTTGCGATTGGTGATACAATTTACACAGGTCAAAAGCTAGAATATGAGGGAATCCCTTATTTCTCGCCGGAATTGTTTGCTACATTGAGAAACCCCAACCCTTCTAAATTTAAGCAGTTTCAAAAAGGTGTTTCCGAATTGCGAGAAGAAGGTGCTGTACAAATTATGTATTCAGTTGATGAAGCCAAGCGTGAACCGATTTTAGCGGCTGTTGGTCAGTTGCAATTTGAAGTGGTACAGTTCCGCTTACAAAATGAGTATGGTGTAGAAACTATTTTGGATTTATTACCCTACAGTGTTGCGCGTTGGGTTGAAGGTGGTTGGGAAGCTTTAAAGCAGGTGGGACGTTTGTTCAATACTACAACTGTTAAAGATAGTATGGGACGACCAGTATTATTATTCCGCAACGAATGGAATTGTCAACAGTTAGAGGGTGATCATCCAGAGTTAAAATTAACTGCTATTGCTCCTGTTTTTTCTCATCAACAAACAATTGAAACCTAGATAAGCAGGTTGGGGTTAAAAATTGTCGTTATAACAAGGGAACAGGGAACAGGGAACAGGGAACAGGTTTTGGGTAACTTTACTTTTCGTTTTACCAATTACCAATTACCCATTACCCATTACCCATTACCAATTACCCATTACCCATTACCATCTTCAAAATTTTGTATTTTTAATTACCAGGGTATCTCAATAAGCGTGCTTTTGTCACCTAAAACAGATTGGAGTACCAAATTTTCTATGCCTTCTCACGCTGAATCATGTTTACAGGCTGGTTTAGCTGCCCTTAAGCAGGGAAATTACCACACAGCAATAGCTAATCTTGAACCACTGGCCAAAGTTCAAAAACAAGACAGGATTTATTTACAGGCACAAGTTGGGTTAGTTATGTCCTATGCTCGCACAGGTGAGGTCTCTAAAGCGATCGCTCTGTGCCAAAATTTGATTTCCAGTAACCACCCCCAAGTGCAACAGTGGTCTATACGCGCTCTTGAACACTTATATGAAAGCAAAAAACGGAGGCAAAAATCTTCATCAACGAATAATATACCTGTTTCCAGTGTAAATCCTTCCCGACAACAGCCGCAAAATAGTTATGTTGGTGCTGATAACCATAACAATATCAAACCAGTTAGCATTTATTGGCGGCAGGCTAGACGAGCTAAAGTATGGCAACCTCTACCTAAGCCTAATGTCATTTACTCACGATTAATTGCTTGTTTGACATTTATAGCACTATTTTGGATGTGCAAAGAAATGTTTAAACTAGTATTGGCTTTAATTGCCCAAATTCTATATAAATTGCCATACTTACAGCCTCCCCAGGTTTTATATCATGATCCTAGTTCCTTGATTCTGGGATTATTCGTGATCTTAATGGTATTATCCCCTTGGTTACTCGACTGGTTACTAGGAAAATTTTTAGCTCAGAAAGAGTTATCCAAGGAGAAATTAAATTCCTACAGTCGGGAGACACTGAGGGTATTACAACGTACTTGTCAACAGCGACGCTGGCCTTGTCCCCAACTGAGGATCTTACCAATTTCTGCCCCCATAATCATTAGTTATGGTAATCTACCCCGTACAGCGAGAATAACTGTTAGTCAAGGTTTATTAGAACAATTGGCTAATGATGAAATAGCAGCCATCTATGCTTTGAATTTAGGGCAAATTGGGCGTTGGGATTTTGTGGTAATGTCCCTAATTCTGTTAGTTACCATACCATTTTATGGATTATATCAGCAAATATCACTTTCGGCAAATCAACATCAAAGTAAAATTTGGCTAAGTAAAATTTGGCGTTGGCCAGCCCCAGTTTTAGGGGCTATTACTTACGGAATTTGGTTTCTTCTAACTGGTACAGCCTTGCTAAATTCTCGATTAAGGCTTTATCATAGCGATCGTCAAGCTGCGGAAATCACTGGTAATCCCAATGGACTCATTCGGGCTTTACTGAAAATTTCCATTGGTGTGGCTCATGATATCAACCTCAAAGAACATTCCAATTGGCAATTACAAAGCCTGAATCTTCTTGCTCCTGTTGCATATCAACATAGCATAGTCTTAGGTAGTATAGCTGGTCATCTACCCTTTGAATCATTTTTCCAGTGGGAAAACTTTCATCCCTATCGCCAATGGTTGACAATTAATAGTAGTCATCCCTTAATGGGCGATCGCATTAAACGTCTTTGTCAAATAGCTCAACATTGGCATTTGAACACAGAATTATACCAAATAAAGCCACAACAGCCGATTCTAATAGGTCACCAATCTTTTCTATTACAAATTGCCCCTTGGTTGGGAATTTTGCTGGGTGTTATATTGGCTGGTCTAACTTGGTTACTTTGGCAAACAGCTTATGCTATGCAGTTGTTAAACTTGAAGTGGATCTATGACGACTGGTATTTTCTTCTGGGTTTTGTGTTAATTGGCTTTAGCATTGGCACACTGATACAGATAAATGCTTTATTTCCCAAGATTACAGATGTTAATCTCCAGCAAGATGAAAACCTCATCAACCTACTTGCAGATCCGTCAATTTTACCAATTGATAGCATTAAAGTCCGGTTTACTGGTAAACTATTAGGTCGTCCTGGAATTGGTAATTGTCTAGCAGCAGACCTAATGCTTCAATCCAGCCAAGGTTTAATGAAATTACATTATATTCCTGGGCTAGGAAAGTCATTCCACCCTCAAGACCTAATTGGTCAACAGATTGTTGTTAGAGGTTGGTTACGACGCAAGGGAACTCCCTGGATAGATATCCAAAGCCTAGAAACTGAAGATGGCAAAAAAATCAATAGCCCTCATTCTCTTTGGATGCTGGCCATTGCTATTTTAGCTCAAGGCTGGGGTGCTTATATTGTGCTGGTGGGTCATTAGTCCGTTGTCCGTTATTTTTAGTAAAAATTTTTCCTCCTTGCCTCTTCCATTAAAATGTGTTTCATGCTACGATGAGACCATAATATTGGCTTTTAGCTGTTGGCGGAAAAGTTTCTGCGGAACTAGCTACATAGGAAATACCATGATAATGTTAAGTAATGGTATTTTATTCTGCGGGCAAGAATTAAGAAGAATGAATTTACTGTGGTGGATAGTTGGCTATTAAATTTACAATTCCAAAAATTAAGGTGATATTAACCCACGAGTGCAGTTATGCCTTCGTGCCAAATAAGCTTGATCACAACAAAAAACTGTATTCTATAAGTTGATAGTTGGGATTGAAAAAATTGGTTTGTGGTGGTTTTAGTCCATAGTATCTATTCAAAAGCCAAAGCCAATTGATTGTTTTTTTGTCTTGCTCTGTTTATCTGTTTATTCCCAATCTGGAGGTATAGTCCATGTCAATTCGCCTATATATAGGAAATTTGCCCAAAGAAGAAATAGATCGTCAAGAGTTGCAAGCTGTTTTTGCAGAAGAAGGCGATGCTGTCACCACTAAACTAATTAAAGACCGGAAAACAGGCAAATGTCGTGGCTTCGGTTTTTTGACGGTGAATAATGACGAACAAGCAGATCAAATTATTGAAAAATATAATGGTCAATTGTTTAAAGACACACCCATCAAGTTAGAAAAGGCCTTACCAAGAACTAAAGGTGAGGAAGGTGGTGAAGAACAACCACAAACCCCCAAACCAGTTCTTCAAGGTACTAGCGCCCCTGTTCCTAGCAGCAATAAAGAAGGCGGCCGTCGGGAGAAAAGCAAGAAATCCCGACGCGGTGGCGGTGGTGGTGGCAGTGCGCGTGAGACTGCTGCAAATGTTGAAACTGAAGCAATTCGTCCAGATCCCCGTTGGGCGGCGGAGTTAGAAAAGCTGAAGGAAATGTTGGCTGCACAAGCTACCAACTAGATTGCTTGTTTAATCAATACGCTTTAAGAATTATTCTTAAAGCTTTTTGGCATACCGACTTCCTGGAAAGCTAGTCTGAAAAGGAAGTTATGGTTATATTAGCGTGGCTATAATTCATAAATTGCTTCTACAATATATATTTTTACAAAAACTATATTATTAGTAATAGACGCATTTATATACATCCCAATTTATTTATTAACGTAACTTGCTAGTTAGGCACATTTTCAGCATCAGAATGTCCAAGATTAAAGGATAAACAGGATGAAAACAGGGGTTTTATTACCAATTACCCATTACCAATTACCCATTACCCATTACCAATTACCCATTACCAGTCTCAACTAGATAACTAGCAACTTGAGTTATTATACATAAGTGCTGTGATTAGTCTGACTAGTTGAGCGTGTAGAAATTTATTTTGTCTCCAGGTAAAGCCCAAATCCCCTTCATAAGCAGTGTAGGTAGCCACATCAGGTTATTTGCACTGCTTAGTTTTTGGGGTTTTTTAAGACTTGAGAGCATAATTACACAAAATTTGGAATTTTTTGCGAAAATTGTAGCTAACGTAACAAAACTTATAGAAATATAATAATAGTATAAGTGAACACACTTGGCTAAATTAAATTAGTGCTTTTTGAACATAATGGCAATTGAAGTAATGTTTTCAGGGATTTAACTTTGTTGTATTTGGTTTGATGGACATTATTGTAATTATTTGAAACGTGCAAATCATGAAATAGAAATATCTAAAAGGATGTGACGTTGCGACTTGAGATAGGTTTTATCATGGACTAACTAGTCTATCATGATAGATCATATTCGCTTTTCCATATAAAAAGATAGATATTTCTATCTATAGAAGGTATTAAATATAAATATAGAATGTGGGAGAGGTTAACCAATATTTTGGCAATAATCAAGATAGAATAAATATAAATTATTCAAAGTTAGCCAAGAAAACACAGATTTCAATTTAATAAGCACAAGTTGAAAAGACACTTATATCTTGTTAAAATTAGGAAAATCACAAATCTATGAAAGCTACCACAAAAAAACACATCGCCTTAATTTCAGTTCACGGTGATCCAGCCATTGAAATAGGTAGAGAAGAGGCAGGAGGACAAAATGTTTATGTCCGCCAAGTGGGTGAAGCCCTGGCACAGCTAGGATGGCAGGTGGATATGTTTAGCAGGAGAGTCAGTGCTGATCAAGAAACGATAGTAGAACATAGTTCTAATTGTCGGACTATTCGCTTAACAGCAGGTCCTGTAGAATTTGTGTCAAGAGATCATGGTTTTCAGTATTTACCAGAATTTGTAGATCAGTTAATAAAATTCCAGAAAGAAGCCGGGATTAATTATGATTTGGTTCATACCAACTATTGGTTATCTGGTTGGGTAGGAATGGAATTGAAAAAAAGACTGGGAATTAAACAGGTTCATACCTACCATTCCTTAGGAGTGATCAAATACAAGACCATAGAAAATATTCCGCTGGTAGCAAGTCAACGTTTATTAGTGGAAAAAGAAATATTAGAAACAGTAGAAAGAATTGTTGCCACCAGTCCCCAAGAACAGGAACATATGCGATCGCTTGTTTCCCAAAAAGGGGAAATTGATATTATTCCCTGTGGTACAGATATTCAACAGTTTGGTTCAGTGACAAGAGAAGCAGCAAGAACCAGATTAGAAATTGATCCAGAAGCTAAAGTGGTTTTATATGTAGGTAGATTTGACCCTCGGAAAGGCATAGAAACCTTAGTGCGGGCAGTAAGGGAATCTAAGTTCTATGAGTCGAAACAATTGCAATTGATTATTGGTGGTGGCTGTACACCAGGTAATGCTGATGCTAAGGAGCGCGATCGCATAGCAGGAATTGTTAACGAGTTGGGTATGGACGAATGTACGTCCCTGCCAGGCTGTTTGAGTCGAGAGATATTACCATCTTATTACGCCGCTGCGGATGTTTGTGTAGTTCCTAGTCACTACGAACCCTTTGGACTGGTAGCTATTGAGGCCATGGCCTGTGGCACACCTGTAGTCGCTAGTGATGTCGGTGGACTTCAGTTTACCGTAGTTAATGAAGAAACTGGTTTATTAGTACCACCGCAAAATGTCCCTGCTTTTAATCACGCTATTGATCAAATTCTCAGTCATCCTCAATGGCAGCAAGAATTAGGAAAAGCGGCTAAAAAGCGTGTTATTGATAAATTTAGCTGGCATGGTGTAGCTAGTCAGCTAGATAAACTATATACCCAACTGTTGCAGCAATCTGTGAGAGAACCTGTATTAGCTGGTAAATAGGCAAAAATGGCCAATTACCAATTACCAATCACCAATGACCAGATCATTGGTGCATGGTTGTAAGATAGGAAAGGATTAAGTAAGCTCCAAAAGCTCTAAACATACTTGCAGTTAGATGGTAAGATGATGGAAGTTCAAGAAATCAAAAAATTCCCTAAACCCAGGAAACCAGACAGCGAATCTCAAAATTTTCAGCACGTTAAGATTCTTGACTGTAACCAACCAGTTTGCAGAGTGATTTGTGAGTGTTGGCACTGCAAACAAGGGATATTATGTGAGGTAGACGTATCATCTTCGCAGTATTTAGAGGTAGAATGTCCAAATTGCGGCAGAAGCGCCGTCAGGTTAATGGCAGAAAAGGTGATTTCTACTACACCTATCCCCTCACCCTGGCAATAAACAGCATTCAGCTTCAACAGATACATAACTGCTGATACTCGGATAACTGATTTTTGTTAAAGGATGTTTTAAAAGAAAATGGCCATTTATGGCTAATCTTGACAAACATCCTCTAAAACCGATTTATTTAGATTTGCTTTTGAAAACCCCTTTATTATAGTTCACGCAGAGGCGCGGAGGTCGCAGAGGCAGAAGAAAAGGAAATTTTTGCACATACAGCAGATAGTGTAATATATATATTTATTATTTAGAATTGCTATGTGATCAGTTATTTTAGCTAAAAATAAATCAAAAGGGAAATTAGATGTGTCTACATTAGATCAATTTCAAAGCGAATTTTTCAATATTTTCAATAATCAGAACTTCTATGAAGGCAAAACTTATTTAGAATATATTGCTGAACCACAAACTAATGATGAAGATAATATTGTTGATACTAAAATAGTTTTACCATTGCTGCTTGCTTTAGGTTTTGATTCAGGAGATATCGCTAAAAATACCACAACCAACGGCAAAGATAGCAGTCGTCCAGATTTTCAAATTAAATTAGCAAGTGGTAATATTCGCTGTTTTTTAGTAGAAGATAAACATACTGCCTATAATATTCAAAAATCTGAACCTTTACAACAATTAATAAGTTATGCACCCAGTCGCGGTTATGATTTGGGATTACTTTGTAATGGTAAATTATTATTAGGTTGGGATATTTCTGAGCCTAATTCTCCCAGTCCGGTTTTACATTTGGATCTTGAGAAAATTATTCAAACTTATCATGAAAATGGTGGTATTACGGGTTTAAATAATGCCCAAATTCAAGATTTAAAAACTTTATATAGACGATTTAATAAACTCAATTTTGAAGATATTGAAAGTTTAATTCAAGATATTGGTAAACCAGAGAATGAATGGTTAAATAATGCCAAATCTCAAGTTAATACTCCTAATTTTGATGAATTACTAATTTTAGATATTAAAGCCGCAATTCTCCTGTTAGAAGAAGATGTTTTATATCAATTACAATTATTACTAGAAGAATATGATCAATATTGTCAAAATAAATATTTGCCTAATATTCATGCAACTGAACAAAATTATCAAGAGACAGCAACTAAAATTTTAGATCGTCTGAGAAATCAGATTTTAAATTATTTACGAGCTTATGGAGTATTAGAAGTTGAGGAATTTTCCGAAATTGTAGAAAAATTGCTGGAATTTGCCGATAAATCTCAAGGTTAAATTCAAGAATTAGAACAAATATTTTTAAATAAATTAATCAATGCTCAAGCTAAAAAAATAGCACAGAAAAATCAAAATTCTCCTAAAAATATAGAAGGTATAAAAGGAGTACAATTAGATTTAATTCCTACGATTTCAGAAACCAAAAAACAAGAACTAGGAATTAAAGTCACAGAAGAAAAGAAAATTACTAAACTTGATCCAAAATTAATTGAATTATTACGAGAATATGAAAGAATTGTATTTGATTGGAAAGACTGGCAAGCAAAGCAAAATTTAACTTATGATACCGCAATTAAAACCCATCAATATTTTATATCTTGGCGTAATTTAGTTAGTAAAACCATTTTACAAGGTGCAAATGAAGATAAATTAAAAACTGAATTTGCTAGACAAACTGCTTATGTTTATGTCATTCGTCTTTTAATGGTAAGAATTTGTGAAGATAAAAAATTAATTAATCGTAAATTTTCCAATGGAGGGTTTAAATATTGGAAGGAAGAAGTTGAACCAAGATATTTAGATCTAGCGCAAGGAATGTCTATGGATTATCTTTTGGAAATGTCATACCGTTCTGCTCAAAATATCTATGCTCATTTCTTCAATAGTGCCGATTTATTTAATTGGTATCGCATTAATTCTAATACTTTAATTAAGGTTTTACATATTCTTAATCGCTTTAATTTACAAGAAATTGATAGCGATATTATTGGGATGGTTTATGGTAGATATGTAGAAGAAGGAAAACATGAACAAGGTAGATATTTTACACCTAAAGAAGTTGTAGAATATATTTTAGATGCTATTGGGTATAAATCCGATAATCCTGATATTCGTGATCAAAAATTATTAGACCCCGCAGGAGGTTCTGGTAGTTTTTTAGTTCATGCTGCACGTCGTTTAATTAATTCCTATCGTTCTCGGAAAACTAATACTATTCCTGTGGAATATGTTCCTGCGATTATTCAACAAGTGAAAGATTGTTTATTTTGTTTAGATATTAATCCTTTTGCTTGTTATTTAGCTGAAACTAATTTATTAATTCAAGTGGTTGATTTACTCCAACAAGCGAAGGAAGCAGGTAAGTTACAAGAATGTACCATAGATAGATTTAATGTATATAATACGGATTCTTTGTTATTACCAAAATCACAAGAAATTAGAACTCCTTTACTTAATCCTATTTTAGATTTAGAACTTTCTACTGTTGCCCAAATTAAAACTAAAACGGGTAAATTTATTGATGGTTTTGATTTTGTCGTGGGCAACCCTCCTTATGTAAAAGCTGATGAACCTGGAGCAGATATTTATCGTCGAGAAATTGAAAATTCTGGAAGATTTACCACACTTCATGAAAAATGGGATCTGTTTGTTCCATTTGTGGAACTTGCTTGTCAAGCTACTAAGGATTTAGGTAAAATTGGCTTAATTGTTTCTAGGGGTATTCAAACTAATAATTATGCGGAATTACTCCGAGAATATATTGCTGAAAATCTGACTATTAAACAAGTAGATTTTTTTAATAATGTGAAAATTTTCTCTGATGCTGTTGTTAACAATACTATTTTTATTTTAGAAAATATTGTTCCAGAAAATAATTATCAAGTAAAAAGATTTCTCCACAATGGGTTATTTACAGAAATTCAAGAAATTGATCCTTTGAATCAATATGAATATAAAGGTAAGGTTTTTAGACAGTTTGTAGTTAATGATAATTTTGCAGACGTTACTTATTTAGAAGATATTTGTTATTGCACTGTAGGAATGGTTTTAAATGCTGATGAAACAAAAGTTAAAGGAGCATTTAAAAAAGATGTTCTTTTAAGTTCACAACTAGATAAGATTCATTCTAAAAAATATATTGATGGAGAAAATATTATTAGAGAACTAGCAATTGATAATATTCGTTACTTGGAATGGGATACGGAAAGAGTTCCTGGACAAATTCGTAGAGCAACAATTCCTGAATTATATAATTATCCTAAAATCCTGTTTGGGATGACTTCATTTCCTACCTATGATCGAGGAATAATAGCAGGAGATGGGTTTTATGTTCCTGATAGTGTGAGAATTTGTGTCAGATGGGATGATGTTTATAAAGTTAAACGTTTAGAGAAAGAAAAAAGACAAATGTATGAACTTTCTAAAAAACGTCAAAAACTTCTGGGAGATGGAAAAGGTAAAAAATTACAAATTTATCAATATGCAGAAGAAAAACTAGAAATGGCCAAAAAATTTGATTTAAGATATATTGCTGCTATTCTTGCTTCTAGTTTTGGGAAACGCTTTTTACTATTGAATAACCGTGATGAAAATATTATGACTGTTAATAGTGAAACTCAAATAGCTAAGAGTAGAATATATCCTGATGATTTAAAGGAATTTCCTATTAAAAATATTTCTTTAGCAGCACAACAACCATTTATTAATGGTGTCAATAATTTAATCACATCGAATTGGCAATTATACGAATTAACACAATTAGGACATAAAATTAAGTTTGATTATAGTGATAATAAACCCATAGTTGAGGTTAATTTTTTACAAGTTTTTGAAAATCTCAATTTACTTTGTTGGAATTTTTTAAACGCTGAACCACATAGATTTGAAATTATTGGATCACGTGATCAGCCAATCACTAAAATTAAAATCAAAGATGATAAAATTTTTAATGGTCGTCAAGAATTAATCTTTTCGGAAAGTACAATTGTTTTACAATTCCTGCAAATTTATCTACAACAGTATGAAAAACGGGGTTTAACTTGGACTAATTTAATCCAAGAAGGTAAAATACCTAAAACAGATGTAGATATTCAGAAAATATTTGCTGAATGCACTCGGTTAAAAACAGAAATATGTGATACGATCACAAATATTAGTTCAATTTATAGAGAATTAGATAAAATGGTGAATGATCTATATAATTAGTACAATTAGCTCTTAAAATTAACCAACCTAAATTATAAAAGAGATTAATTGTTTTGCAACCCCTTGATTTTACAGCTTTAACCGCTGCTTGTAGCGAAATTCGCACTAAATGGCTACCTGCACGCACAGAACAAGTATATCAGCGCGATCGCTTTACCATTGCTATTGCTTTACGAACCTTAAAACATCGGGGTTGGTTAGATATTTCTTGGCATCCCCAAGCCGCTCATATTTGTATTAGCGAACCACCACCACGACATCCAGATACTTTTACATTTAGTCAGCAGCTAAGACATCAATTAGGTGGGTTGGCCTTAGTGGCAATTGAGGCTATTTCTCCATGG